>NZ_DJTF01000100.1:0-20604 GCF_002438125.1 Pseudomonas sp. UBA6315 | reverse complement strand
TCGTTGCTGATTCCGGCAACGGGGCGCTGCACGCTCAACGTTCAGCCAGAAGACCAGGAAAACGCCCTCAAGGCTTGCGAGCAGACGGCGGCGACCGGGGACGCCCAGGCGCAGTACGAACTGGGTGAGTACTACTACACGCAAACGCCCAAAGACCTGAAAAAGGCCCTGGACTGGTTCGAAAAAGCCTCGCTGCAAGGCCACGCCGACGCCCAGTACCGCCTCGGTGCCATGTTCTTCCATGGCGAGGGGGTCAAGGCCAACAACGTGCAGGCCTACATCCTGCTGAAGATGGCCGCGGTCAACGGCGCCGAGGATGCGCTGGACATGGCCGACGAAGTCACCGAGCAGATGCCCCGCGACGAGCTGGAGCATGCCACCCAGGTGCTTGGCCAGATCTTCCGCAAATACCTGCTGGAACTGCAGAACGCCGAAGGGCGCACGCCGTTCTCGCCCCTCCCCTGATCAC
Source organism: Pseudomonas sp. UBA6315 (assembly GCF_002438125.1). Lineage (NCBI taxonomy): Bacteria > Pseudomonadati > Pseudomonadota > Gammaproteobacteria > Pseudomonadales > Pseudomonadaceae > Pseudomonas > Pseudomonas sp. UBA6315. The sequence goes on along the minus strand of NZ_DJTF01000100.1, from coordinate 20,135 downwards.
TTCTCCGGCATTGGCATCGGGAACGGCATGACATTGCCGCCACCCTTGGCCTCGCTGATCTTCGCCGTGCCCAGGCGCTCCACCTCGTCGATGCGCACGATCGCGTGCATCGGCACGAAGCTGCGGATCACGCCCTCGAACTGGTTCTTCAGCCGCTCCTCGCTGGGGTCGACCACCACCTGGGTGCGCTACTCCTCGATTTCCAGGAAGCCCCACAGGTCGCTCTGGTAGATCTGCTTGGCATACATCTCGAAGACCTGCCCCTGGTTGAGGAAGATCACTTTATAGATGGCGGGTTCGCGTTTGCTCATCTTGGGATAACACATGCGTAAGAAAAGGCGCGCATCATAGCAGACAGCCCTGTACCGACCGTTGAACGTTTCAGTGCTTTCGCCCCTGCCCTTCAGGGGTTATTCTTGAGTTCACCTTCATTGCCGTCGAGCGGCTAAAAACGACCTTGAACGCACCCATAGAACCCCATCGTTTCATCCTCGAACCTTTCGAGGCCCACCGTTTCGCCAACTTGTGCGGCCAGTTCGACGAGCACCTGCGCCTGATCGAACAACGCCTGGCTATCGAGATCCGCAACCGCGGCAATCAATTCGAGCTGATCGGCGAACCCAAGACCACCTCTGCTGCCGAGCAACTGCTGCGCCGCCTCTACCGCGAGGCCAAGGCCACCGAGCTGTCGCCGGAAACCGTGCACCTGTACCTGCAGGAGTCGGCCGTCGAGAACATCGACAACCCGGCCGTCAACGAGGTCAGCGTCTCGCTGCGCACGCGCAAGGGCAACATTCGCCCGCGCGGGGCCAACCAGCAGCGCTACGTCAAGGAAATCCTCGCCAACGACATCAACTTCGGCATTGGCCCGGCCGGTACCGGCAAGACCTACCTGGCCGTGGCCTGCGCCGTGGATGCCCTGGAACGCGAGCAGGTGCGCCGCATCCTGCTGGTGCGCCCGGCCGTCGAGGCTGGCGAGAAGCTTGGCTTCCTGCCCGGCGACCTGGCCCAGAAGATCGACCCGTACCTGCGCCCGCTGTACGACGCGCTGTACGAGATGCTGGGCTTCGAGCACGTGGCCAAGCTGATCGAGCGCCAGGTCATCGAAATCGCCCCGCTGGCCTACATGCGCGGGCGCACCCTGAACAACAGCTTCATCATCCTCGACGAGAGCCAGAACACCACGCTCGAGCAGATGAAGATGTTCCTCACCCGTATCGGCTTCGGCTCCACGGCGGTGATCACCGGTGACATCACTCAGGTCGACCTGCCGCGCGGCACCAAGTCGGGCCTGGCCCACGTGATCGAGGTGCTCAAGGACGTTCCGGGGATCAGCTTCACCCACTTCCAGCCCAAGGACGTGGTCCGTCACCCTCTGGTGCAGCGCATCGTCGAAGCCTACGACCGCTTCGAAGCCCGCCAGGCCAAGCCCGAGGTCAGCAGCAAAGATGCTTGAACTTGACCTGCAACGGGCCACCGACGCCGCCGCGCCGGATGATGCCGCCTTCCGCCGCTGGTGCGAGCTGGCCTTGCGCCAGCGCAGCGCCGACTCGGAAATGACCATTCGCCTGGTCGATGAAGCCGAGGGCCGCGAGCTCAACCGCACCTACCGGCACAAGGACTACGCGACCAATGTGCTGTCGTTCCCGGCCGACGTGCCCGACGAGCTGCTCGATATCCCGCTGCTGGGCGACCTGGTGATCTGCGTACCGGTGGTCGAGCGCGAGGCTGCCGAACAGGGCAAGGCGCTGGAGGCACACTGGGCGCACCTGGTCATCCACGGCTGCCTGCACCTGCTCGGCTACGACCACATCGAAGACGATGAGGCCGAAGAGATGGAAGCGCTGGAACGGGAATTGCTGGCAGAACTGGGTCATCCCGACCCGTATGCCGACGATGAAACCGACTCAATCACACACTGATACACCAAGGATCACGAGAACCGCCATGAGCGAAGATCGATCGAGCAACGGGCAGAAGTCCTGGCTGGGTAAACTGACCCAGGCTTTTGCCCATGAGCCGAAAAACCGCCAGGAGCTGCTGGAGCTGCTGCGCGAAGCCCATCAGAACAAGCTGCTCGACAGCGAAGCGCTGACCATCGTCGAAGGAGCCATCCAGGTCGCCGACCTGCAGGTACGCGACATCATGGTGCCGCGCTCGCAGATGATCAGCATCAAGGCTACCCAGTCGCCTCGCGAGTTCCTGCCGGCGGTGATCGACGCCGCGCACTCGCGCTACCCGGTGATCGGCGAAAGCCATGACGATGTGCTCGGGATCCTGCTGGCCAAGGACCTGCTGCCGCTGATCCTCAAGGAGAACGGCGACAGCTTCAACATCAAGGATCTGCTGCGCCCGGCCACCTTCGTGCCGGAGTCCAAGCGCCTGAACGTGCTGCTGCGCGAGTTCCGCGCCAACCACAACCACATGGCCATCGTCATCGACGAGTACGGCGGCGTGGCGGGCCTGGTGACCATCGAAGACGTGCTCGAACAGATCGTCGGCGACATCGAGGACGAGCATGACGTCGAGGAAGACAGCTACATCAAGCCGCTGCCAAGCGGCGATTTCCTGGTCAAGGCACTGACGCCGATCGACAACTTCAACGAGTTCTTCGACAGCGAGTTCTCGGACGATGAGTTCGACACCGTGGGCGGCCTGGTGATGAGCGCCTTCGGCCACCTGCCCAAGCGCAACGAAACCACCGAGATCGGCGCCTACAAGTTCCGTATTCTCAATGCCGACAGCCGGCGGATACACTTGCTGCGCCTGACCCCGATCACCCGCTAAGGACAAACATGCGTTGGATCACCCGCCCCGGCTGGCCCGGTAACCTGCTGGCCTTGGCGGCCGGCGCATCTACCCTTCTGGCCCTGGCGCCCTTCGACATCTGGCCGCTGGCCTTGCTGTCCATCGCCGTGCTCTACCTCGGTCTGCGCGAGCTCAGCCCGCGCCAGGCCATGTGGCGCGGCTGGTGCTTCGGCTTCGGCCTGTATGGCGCCGGCACCTGGTGGATCTACGTCAGCATGAACACCTACGGCGGCGCTTCGCCGCTGTTGGCCATCGTGCTGCTGCTGGCGTTCTTCGCCGCCCTTGCCTGGTTCTTCGCCTTGCCCACGTGGCTCTGGGCGCGCTGGTTGCGGCGCAACGAGGCGCCACTGGCCGACGCCTTGTGCTTCGCGGCCTTGTGGCTGGTGCAAGAAGCCTTCCGCGGCTGGTTCCTCACCGGCTTCCCTTGGCTCTACGCCGGTTACAGCCAGCTGGACGGCCCCCTGGCGGGCCTGGCGCCGCTGGGCGGCGTATGGTTGGTCTCGTTTACCCTGGCCTTGACCGCCGCGCTGCTGTGCAACCTGCACCGCCTGCGTGAGCGCCGCTCATTCCTGGCCATCGGCATCGTCCTGCTGCTGGCCCCCTGGGCCGCCGGCATGGCCCTTAAAGGGCACGCCTGGACCAAGCCCGCCGGCGACCCGCTCAAGGTCGCGGCGCTGCAGGGTAACGTCGAGCAGGAGCTGAAATGGGACCCGGCGCACATCGATGCGCAACTGGCGCTGTACCGCGACATGACCTTCACTGCCAAGCCCGTGGACTTGCTGGTGTGGCCGGAAACGGCGGTGCCGATCCTCAAGGACCAGGCCCAGGGCTACATCGACGTGATGGGCCGCCTGGCCGCCGATCGTCACTCGGCGCTGATCACCGGCGTGCCGGTGCGCGAAGAGGTGCACCACCAGCGCCGCTACTACAACGGCGTGACCGTGACCGGCGAAGGCGACGGCACCTACCTCAAGCAGAAGCTGGTGCCGTTCGGCGAATATGTGCCGCTGCAGGACATGCTCCGCGGCCTGATCGAGTTCTTCAACCTGCCGATGTCGGACTTTGCCCGCGGCCCTGAAGACCAGCCGCTGCTGCAGGCCAAGGGTTACCAGATTGCCCCGTACATCTGCTACGAAGTGGTCTACCCCGAGTTCGCCGCAGGCCTGGCCGCACGCAGCGACCTGCTGCTGACGATCAGCAACGACACCTGGTTCGGCACCTCGATCGGCCCGCTGCAGCACCTGCAGATGGCGCAGATGCGGGCGCTGGAAGCTGGCCGCTGGATGATCCGCGCGACCAACAACGGCGTGACCGCGTTGATCGACCCGTTTGGGCGGATTACTGCAGAGATCCCGCAGTTCCAGCGCGGGATCCTGTATGGCGAGGTGGTGCCGATGCAGCAGCTGACGCCGTATCTGCAGTGGCGCTCGTGGCCGCTGGCGATCGTCTGCGTGCTGCTGCTGGGGTGGGCGCTGCTGGCGGGGCGGATCGCCAAGACCGTATAGGCCCGTTCGCGGGGCACGCCCGCTCCCACACATGCATTGCCTGTGGGAGCGGGCTTGCCCCGCGAAGCGGTCGGCAGAACGATACAAAGTTCAGTAGAACAACCGATACCCCACCAACCCCACCGCTTCATTGAGCAACTGGCTGCTCTGCCACATCGCCCGGCTCTCCGGCAGCAACCCTGCGAACGGCCGCGCATGCTCGCGCCCAAGGAAGCCCATCGGCGCCGGCACCACCTCGAAACCCGCCCGTTCGAAGCTCCAGCGCGCACGCTGCATGTGCCAGGCCTGGGTCACCACCACGACTCGGCGAACCCCTTGCGCCAGCAACAGATCGGCACTGAGCCGGGCGTTTTCCCAGGTGGTACGGCTGGCGCCTTCCTGCCATTTGACCTCGACCGCGAAATCCTCACGCAGCCGCTCTGCCATCAGCTGCGCCTCGCTAGGCGGGGTGCCGTAGTGCAGCCCGCCGCTGGTCAGCACCGGCAAACCCGAGGCCTTGGCCAGCGTCGCCGCAAAGCGCATGCGCTCCAGCGCTGTGGCGGTGGGCTGGTCGGCGCCACCCCAACCCGGGTCGCCACGCTCGCGCCCGGCGCCCAGCACGACGATCGCGTCCGCCCTGCTCGCCAGGCCCGCCCATTCGTTCACCGGCAAGGCAGGCTCGCTCTCCAGCAGGCTGGCGGCCTTCTGCATCACCAGCGGCAGGCTCATCAGCCACAAACCGCCCAGGCCCAGCGCGAAGCACACCGCCGCCAGCCCCGGGCGCCGCACCCGCAGCCACCAGGCGAGCAGCAACAGCAGAAAGAGGACGCCAGGCGGCATCAGCCATTGTTTGACGAAGAACTTGATGGGCATCGGCTACACCTCCATGGAAGGCATGCAGCCTAAGAGGATCGACGCCAGCCAACAAGTGCGCGGCCGGCGCCGATCATGAGAAGTGTTGTCGAAGAACCGGCGCGCGATGGCCTGCGCCTGGCGTCCTGAACGGCTAGCGATGCGGCAGCGTCCTGGATCTCGCCGTACTGGCGGGGCGTTTCTTGTCCTTGAGCCAGATGATCTTTGCCGAGCTCGGTTCCGCTTGCGGGTATATTCCGGCGCAGGCATTGCGGCGTTCCGGGAGGGACTCCAGGTAAGCCTTGATCACTTCGAACTCTGCGTGGCTAAGACCGCGCAACTCCAGCTCGGCTGGCATCTCGTCGCGTAATCGCACCGACGTTCTGGCAACTTCCAGTGCCAGGCCAAGACGGTCGATCAGGCGTTCGTAAAGCTCCGGTTTGATTGCGGGTAGCTGCGTCTCTCCCATCCGTTCACCTCATTGAAGATAAAGAATATCTCCCCCCACACATGAGCTTAGCGGCGCTATGAAAAGCAGCCGGATGCAGCGACCAGCGGCCATTCGCAATCAGGGTTTCCCACGACGCGCGGCGCTGCTGTATGCTTAGGCGTTCACCCTCATGACACCGGAGTGCCGGACGCAGCGAGGTTCCGCTGCCTGGAACAAGGTCTCTTCTCTCTCAGCCAAAAGTAGCCATGCACGAACAATACACGCCCCGTGATATCGAAGCCGCCGCCCAGAAGTTCTGGGACGAGCAACAATCGTTCGCTGTTACCGAACAGCCAGGCAAAGACACCTACTATTGCCTATCGATGTTCCCGTACCCGAGCGGCAAGCTACACATGGGCCACGTTCGCAACTACACCATCGGCGACGTGATTGCCCGTTACCAGCGCATGCTGGGCAAGAACGTCCTGCAGCCGATGGGCTGGGACGCCTTCGGCATGCCCGCGGAAAACGCGGCGATGAAAAACAACGTCGCCCCGGCCAAGTGGACATACGAAAACATCGACTACATGAAGACCCAGCTCAAGAGCCTGGGCCTGGCCATCGACTGGGCACGTGAAGTCACCACCTGCAAGCCGGACTACTACCGCTGGGAACAGTGGCTGTTCACCCGCCTGTTCGAGAAAGGCATCATCTACCGCAAGAACGGGACCGTGAACTGGGACCCGGCCGACCAGACCGTACTGGCCAACGAACAGGTCATCGACGGCCGTGGCTGGCGTTCGGGCGCGCTGATCGAGAAGCGCGAAATCCCGATGTACTACTTCCGCATCACCGACTACGCCGACGAGCTGCTGGAAAGCCTCGACGAGCTGCCGGGCTGGCCTGAGCAGGTCAAGACCATGCAGCGCAACTGGATCGGCAAGTCGCGCGGCATGGAAGTGCAGTTCCCCTACGACCAGGCGAGCATCGGCCACGAAGGCACCCTCAAGGTATTCACCACCCGCCCCGACACCCTGATGGGCGCGACCTACGTCGCCGTCGCCGCGGAACACCCGCTGGCCACCCAGGCCGCCCAGGGCAACCCGGCGCTGCAGGCGTTCATCGACGAGTGCAAGAGCGGCAGCGTTGCCGAGGCCGACATGGCCACCCAGGAGAAGAAGGGCATGGCCACTTCCCTGCTGGTCGAGCACCCGCTGACCGGCGAGAAGCTGCCGGTGTGGGTCGCCAACTACGTGCTGATGCACTACGGCGACGGCGCCGTGATGGCCGTGCCTGCCCATGACGAGCGCGACTTCGAGTTCGCCCACAAGTACAACCTGCCGGTCAAGGCAGTGGTGCGCACCAGCGTTGGCGACGAAGTCGGCAGCGAGTGGCTGGCGGCCTACGGCGAGCACGGCCAGCTGATCAACTCCGGCGAGTTCGACGGCCTGGACTTCGCCGGCGCCTTCGACGCCATCGAAGCCGCCCTGATCCGCAAGGAACTGGGCAAGTCGCGCACCCAGTTCCGCCTGCGCGACTGGGGCATCAGCCGCCAGCGCTACTGGGGCTGCCCGATTCCGATCATCCACTGCCCGTCCTGCGGCGATGTGCCGGTGCCGGAAGACCAGCTGCCGGTCACCCTGCCAGAGAACGTGGTACCGGACGGTGCCGGCTCGCCGCTGGCGCGCATGCCCGAGTTCTACGAGTGCACCTGCCCGAAATGCGGCACGGCGGCCAAGCGTGAAACCGACACCATGGACACCTTCGTCGAGTCGTCCTGGTACTTCGCCCGCTACGCCTCGCCGAACTACGACAAGGGCCTGGTCGATCCGAAAGCTGCCAACCACTGGCTGCCTGTGGACCAGTACATTGGCGGCATCGAGCACGCCATCCTGCACCTGCTGTACGCGCGCTTCTTCCACAAGCTAATGCGCGACGAAGGCTTGGTCACCTCCAACGAGCCGTTCAAGAACCTGCTGACCCAGGGCATGGTGGTCGCCGAGACCTACTACCGCGTTGCCAGCAATGGCGGCAAGGACTGGTTCAACCCGGCCGACGTCGAGATCGAGCGTGATGCCAAGGCCAAGATCATCGGCGCACGCCTGAAGACCGACGGCCTGCCGGTGGAAATCGGCGGCACCGAGAAGATGTCGAAGTCCAAGAACAACGGCGTCGACCCGCAGTCGATGATCGAGGCCTACGGTGCCGACACCTGCCGCCTGTTCATGATGTTCGCCTCGCCGCCCGACATGAGCCTGGAATGGTCCGACTCCGGCGTCGAAGGTGCCAGCCGCTTCCTGCGCCGCGTCTGGCGCCTGGCCCAGGGCCACGTCAGCCAGGGCCTGCCAGGCCAGCTGGACATCGCCGCGCTGAGCGACGAGCAGAAAGCCATCCGCCGTGCGATCCACGCCGCGATCAAGCAGGCCAGCACCGATGTCGGCCAGTTCCACAAGTTCAACACCGCCATCGCCCAGGTGATGACCGTGATGAACGTGCTGGAAAAGGCTCCGCAGGCCACCGCGCAAGACCGTGCCCTGCTGCAGGAAGGCCTGGAGGCCGTTACCCTGCTGCTGGCGCCGATCACCCCGCACATCAGCCACGAGCTGTGGCAGCAACTGGGCCACGCCGAGTCGGTGATCGATGCCGCCTGGCCGAGCGTCGACGAACAAGCGCTGGTGCAGGACACCATTACCCTGGTCGTCCAGGTCAACGGTAAACTGCGCGGCCAGGTCGAGATGCCTGCCGCAGCCAGCCGCGAGGAAGTCGAAGCCGCTGCCCGCAGCAACGAGAATGTCCTGCGCTTCATCGATGGCCTGACCATCCGCAAGGTCATCGTGGTTCCGGGCAAACTGGTCAACATCGTCGCCAACTGATGGCAACGCCCACCCGCAGCCAGTGCGGGTGGGCGGTATCGGCCCACAAGGGAGCAACAACATGATCAAACGCAATCTGCTGGTAATGGGCCTGGCTGTCATGCTCAGCGCCTGCGGTTTCCAGCTGCGCGGCACCGGTACCAACGAGCTGAGCGTCAAGGAAATGGACGTCGGCGCGCGCAATGCCTACGGCCAGACCGTGGTCCAGCTGCGTCAGGCACTCGAGCGCAGCGGCGTCAACGTGCACACCGGCGCGCCTTACCGCCTGGAGCTCACCAACGAGCAGGAAAACCAGCGTTCGGCGAGCTACAGCGGCGGCAGCCGTACTGCTGAATACGAACTCACCACCACCCTCAACTACAGCATCCTGGGCCTGAACAACCTGGAGCTGCTGAGCGACAAGGTTGAAGTGCGCAAGATCTACGTGCGCGACGGTGGCAACATCACCGGTTCCGACCAGGAAGCCAGCCAGGCCCGCGTGGAAATGCGCCGCGAACTGGTGCAGTCGATGATGGCCCGCCTGCAGAACCTGTCCCCGACTCAGCTCGACGAGCTGCAGCGCAAGGCTGACGAACGTGCCAAGGCCGAAGCCGACGCACTGGAAGCTGCGCGCCGCCAACAGGCGGAAACGCCGCAGCAGTCGCCACTGGAAATCCCGGGCCGCTAAGCCCGCACGGGGCACTTCGGTGCCCCGTCCGTTTCCCATGAAACTCGCCCCCGCCCAACTCAACAAGCACCTGCAAGGCGCACTGGCCCCGGTCTACGTGGTCAGCGGCGACGACCCGCTGCTGTGCCAGGAAGCCGCTGACGCCATCCGCAATGCCGCGCGCCAGCAAGGCTTCGATGAACGCCAGGTGTTCAGTGCCGACGCCAACTTCGACTGGGGCACCTTGCTCCAGGCCGGCGCCAGCCTGTCGCTGTTTGCCCAGCGCCGCCTACTGGAGCTGCGCCTGCCTTCGGGCAAGCCTGGCGACAAGGGCGCTGCAGCCCTCATGGAATACTGCGCACGCCCCGCTGAGGACACCGTGCTGCTGGTCAGCCTGCCCAAGCTCGATGGCAGTGCGCAAAAGACCAAGTGGGGCAAGGCGCTGATCGAGGGCGCACACTGCCAGTTCATCCAGATCTGGCCGGTGGACGCCCAGCAGCTGCCGCAGTGGATCAACCAGCGCCTGGCCCAGGCCGGTTTGTCTGCGCAGCGCGATGCGGTCGACCTGATCGCGGCGCGAGTCGAAGGCAACCTGCTGGCCGCGGCCCAGGAGATCGAAAAGCTCAAGTTGCTGGCCGAAGGCAGCCAGATCACCGTGGAAACGGTGCAGGCCGCCGTGGCCGACAGCGCCCGCTTCGATGTCTTCGGCCTGGTCGATGCCATTCTCAATGGCGAGGCCGCCCATGCCCTGCGCATGCTCGAAGGCTTGCGCGGCGAAGGGGTGGAGCCGCCGGTCATCCTCTGGGCACTGGCCCGTGAACTGCGCCTGCTGGCGGGCCTGGCCCAGCAGTTCAGCCAGGGGGTGCCACTGGACAAGGCCTTCAGCCAGGCCCGGCCACCGGTGTGGGACAAGCGCAGGCCGCTGGTGAGCAAGGCCCTGCAGCGCCTCTCGGCGCAGCGCTGGGCGCAGCTGCTGCAAGATGCCCAGCGCATCGATGCGCAGATCAAGGGGCAGGCCGAAGGGTCGCCGTGGACTGGCCTGTCGCGCTTGTCGCTGCTGATGGCCGGCCAACGCCTGGTCTTGCCACCCGAGTAACATTCAAGGGCCCTATCGCCGGCAAGCCGGCTCCCACAGGGGTAGCACAGGGCCTGAGCATTGTGGTTAACCTGTGGGAGCCGGCTTGCCGGCGATAGGGCCCTGAGCCATAAACACAATCAATTGGCCCTGCCCCCGCTACCGGCCTACAGTCCGCCGCGCAACCCATCCCTCAAGCAGGAACCCCGCCATGAGCAAAAAGCCGAAAAAGCACGGCCCCAACAAGGCCAAGTCGATTATCGCCCAACCGCTGTTCCGCTGCCGCCAGGAACAACCGAACAAGGGCAAAGGCAGCTACCGCCGCGAAGCCTTCCAATCGAGAGATTGGGAGGCTTCTTACTTTTTGGCCGCATGAAAGCATCGCAAGCGCAGGCATGATATGGTCGGCACCTGACCTGAAATTCTGGATCTGTGCATGCCCTTCAGCCTCCTCCCCCGTTGGAAATCCCGCCAGCTCATCGCGGCCTCCAGCTTCATCCTGCTCGTCGCCTGCGCGGAAAAACCCACCGCCGCCGACGCCCTGCCGCTGGCGCCTGCCCAGCCCACGCCGGTAGTGACCCTGCCTAGCGCCACGCCCGACGTCAGCACCGAAATCCAGCCATTGCAGACCTTTGCCCAATGGCAGGCTGGCTTCCGCCAGCAAGCGCTGCAGGCCGGCATCTCGGCCAGCACCTTCGACCGCGCGTTCATTGGCGTCACGCCGGACATGGACGTGATCAAGGCCGACCGCAGCCAGCCCGAATTCACCCGCCCGGTGTGGGAATACCTCGATGGCGCGCTGTCACCGCTGCGCGTGCGCAACGGCAAACGCCTGCTGGAGCAGAACGCCGAGCTGCTTTCGCGCATCGAGCAACGCTATGGCGTCGACCGCCAGGTGCTGGTGTCGGTGTGGGGCATGGAGAGCAACTTCGGCCAGTTCCAGGGCAACAAGTCGGTGATCCGTTCGCTGGCCACCCTGGCCTACGAGGGGCGCCGCCCGCAGTTCGCCCAGGACCAGCTGATCGCCGCCTTGCAGATCATCCAGCACGGCGACATCCAGCCTGAAGCCATGCGCGGCTCGTGGGCCGGGGCCATGGGCCAGACCCAGTTCATCCCGACCACCTACAACACCCATGCGGTGGATTTCGACGGCGATGGCCGCCGCGATATCTGGAACAGCACGCCCGATGCCTTGGCCTCGACGGCCCACTACCTGCAGAGCTCGGGCTGGAAACGCGGCCAGCCATGGGGCTTCGAAGTGCAGGTGCCGCAAGGTTTCGACTACTGGCTGGCCGATGGCTCGCTGCGCAAACCGGTCAGCGAGTGGCTGCAGCTGGGCGTGAAGCTGCCGGCGGGCACGCAGTTGCCGGCTGGCAGCAACGAGCTGTCTGCCGCCCTGCTGCTGCCGGCGGGCGCCCGTGGCCCGGCGTTCCTGGTGCTGGACAACTTCCGCGCGATCCTCAAGTACAACAACTCGTCGTCCTATGCGTTGGCGGTGAGCTTGCTGGGCGATCGCTTCTCGGGCTGGGGGTTCATTGCCGGCAACTGGCCGAAGGAAGACTTGCCGCTGAGCCGCAGCGAGCGCATGGAACTGCAGAACCTGCTGAACGCCAGCGGGCATGATGCGGGCAACCCGGATGGCATCATCGGCGCCAACACCCGCAAGGCGATCCGCAATGCCCAGCAAGGGCTGGGGTGGCCGGCGGATGGGTATCCGACGCACAAGCTGCTTGATAGCCTGCGCCAACGGTGAAAACTGGGCGCGCTGCGCACGCCATCGCCGGCAAGCCGGCTCCCACAGGTTCTGCGCTGGCTCGAGGGCTGCGCTACCTGTAGGAGCTGGCTTGCCGGCGATGGGCCGCAAAGCGGCCCCAGCGATCTCAAGCCTTGAACAACCCCTGAGCCAACACCAGGCTCCGTGCTTGGCTATCCAGTCTCACCCTGGCCCCCAGCGGCAAGCACACATTCGGATCACAATGCCCACTGCGCCACCCGGCCAGCACCGGCACGCCCAACGGCCCGAACACCTCCTGCAGCAACGGCGTCATCGCCGCCACGGTGATCCCGGCAAAATCCCCCACCAGCACGCCCCTCACGCCTTCGAGCTTGCCCGCCAGGCGCATCTGGGTCAGCAGGCGGTCCACCCGGTACAGCGGCTCGTTGACGTCCTCGATGAACAGGATGCTGCCTTGCGTGTCGATCTCGGCCAGCGTACCCAGGGTCGCCCCCAGCATCGACAGATTGCCGCCCAGCAACCGCCCACTGGCCACACCCGGTACCACGCAGCTCAAGGCAAATTCGCCAGGATGGGCAATCTGGTCACCCTCCCCCACCCGCCCCGTCAATTGCGCCAGCAGCGAAGACTCGGTCGGTTGCAGCTTGGCGCCCAGCAGGTCGGCATTGAGCATGCCCCCATGGAAGGTCAGCAAGCCGGTATGCCGGTAGATGGCCGTGTGCAATGCGGTGATGTCGCTGTAGCCGATCAGCGGCTTGGGGTGGCGGCGAATCAGCTCGAAGTCGAGCTTGTCGAGCAAGCGCATGCTGCCATAGCCGCCGCGCATGCACAGGATGGCATCGACGGCCGGGTCGGCGAAGGCAGCGTGCAGGTCATCCAGCCGCTGCTGGTCAGTGCCGGCCAGATAACCCTGGGCCTGCTCGACGCTGGGATAGAGACGGCAACGGTAACCGCGCTCGGCGAACCACTGGCTGGCCTTCTGCGCATCCAGCCGCGCCGGCCCGGCCGGGGCAACGATGGCAAAGCAGGCATCGCCCGGCAGCGCGGCTGGCAAGCGCGCTCCGATGCTTTCAGGGGAATTCATCGTGCAACTCCTTGCAGGTAGAAGGCCGCCCAATATGCAGACGGAAGCGATTCCGACACAGTGGGAACGAGGCCCTAACAAAAATGCCGATGCCGCCTTGCGGCGCACATCGGCATCGGCCACTCGAACCAGGATCAGAGCTTGATCTTGGCCTCGTGGGCTTGCTGGTCAGCGTGGTAGGACGAACGCACCAGCGGGCCGGAAGCGACGTTCTTGAAGCCCATCTTGTAACCTTCCTCGGCGAACCAGGCGAAGGTGTCCGGGTGCACGAAGCGCTGCACCGGCAGGTGGCTGCGCGACGGCTGCAGGTACTGGCCGAGGGTCAGCATGTCGATGTCGTGCTCGCGCATGCGCTGCATCACTTCGATCACTTCCTCGTCGGTCTCGCCCAGGCCGAGCATCAGGCCCGACTTGGTCGGCACGTGCGGCACCAGCTGCTTGAACTTCTGCAACAGGTCCAGCGACCAGTCGTAGTCGGAACCCGGGCGCGCGGCCTTGTACAGGCGCGGTACGGTTTCCAGGTTGTGGTTGAACACATCCGGCGGCTCTTGGGCGGTGATTTCCAGCGCCACGTCCATGCGGCCGCGGTAGTCCGGCACCAGGGTTTCGAGCTGCACGCCCGGCGACAGCGCGCGGATTTCGCGGATGCAGTCGGCAAAGTGCTGGGCACCGCCGTCACGCAGGTCGTCGCGGTCCACCGAGGTGATCACCACGTACTTCAGGCGCAGGTCGGCGATGGCCACGGCCAGGTTCTTCGGCTCGTCCAGGTCCAGCGGCTTCGGCCGGCCGTGGCCGACGTCGCAGAACGGGCAGCGACGGGTGCAGATGTCACCCATGATCATGAAGGTCGCGGTGCCACCGGAGAAGCACTCGCCCAGGTTCGGGCAGGAGGCTTCTTCGCACACGCTGTGCAGCTTGTGCTTGCGCAGCAGCTGCTTGATGCGGTCGACCTCCGGGGAAACCGGGATTCGCACGCGGATCCAGTCCGGTTTCTTCGGCAGTTCATCGGTGGGGATGATCTTCACCGGGATGCGCGCGACCTTTTCGGCGCCACGCAGCTTGACCCCAGCTTCCACCTTCTTCGGCGCTGGGCGCGGGGTGGCATCCTGGGTAGGTATCAGGTTCGGCACGGCTTCTTGCACAGTTGTCATATTCAGTCGATTCCGCCCGTGAGGGTCGTCTGCTCAGCGTAGTCGAGGTGCTTGACCAGCTGTCCGCGCAGCCTTGTCCTGACCTCGTCGAGTTCGATCGGGCCTGCCAGGTCACGCAGCTGGGTCATGGCCAGCCCCGCATACCCGCAGGGGTTGATTCGGCGGAATGGCGCAAGGTCCATGTCCACGTTCAGAGCAAGGCCGTGGAAAGAACGGCCATTGCGGATTCGCAGGCCGAGGGAGGCGATCTTCGCTCCATCGACGTAGACACCCGGCGCATCGGGCTTGGCCGCCGCCTGGACGCCGTAGCTGGCCAGCAGGTCGATCAGGGTCTGCTCGATACGGCTGACCAGTTCGCGCACACCAAAGCCCAGGCGGCGCACGTCCAGCAGCAGGTAGGCAACCAGCTGGCCGGGGCCATGGTAGGTCACCTGGCCGCCGCGGTCGGTCTGCACCACCGGGATATCGCCCGGCACCAGCAGGTGCTCGGCCTTGCCGGCCTGGCCCTGGGTGAAGACCGCGGGGTGCTCGACCAGCCAGATTTCATCCTGGCTGTCCGGGCTACGCTGCTCGGTGAAGCGACGCATGGCCTCCAGCACCGGTTCATAGGGCTGCAGGCCAAGCTCGCGAATACCGAGGCAAAGGGACATCAGAGCACCATTTTCACGATGCCGGTCGCGCGCAGGGCGCTGTTGATATCGTGCAGTTGGTTCTCGCTTTCGGCAACGATGTGCAATTGCACGGTGGTGTACTTGCCTTCCTTGCTCTGGCGCTCGGCCAGGGTGGAAAGGTCGACCTTGGCGTGCTTGCTCAGGACTTCGATCACCATGTCCTTGAAGCCCACCACGGTGTCACCGATGACCTTGATCGGGTAATCGGCGCAGGGGAATTCGATTTTGTGCGACTTGACGTCAGGTTCGCTCATGGCGGAAACGGCCTCGTAAGCCGTGGCAACAACAACGCCCCCGCAAGATCAGCGGGGGCGTGGCAGGTCACGTATCAGTTGAACAACCCGTAGAAGAATAGACGGATGCTATCCCACATACGACGGATGAAACCACCTTCCTCGACACCATCAAGGGCGATCAGGTCGGCGCTGTGAACCACGTTCTCGTCCAGTTTGACTTCCACCTTGCCGATCACGTCACCTTTGGCGATCGGAGCGGTGAGCTGCGGGTTCATGGTCATCGAAGCCTGCAGGCGCTTCAATTGGCCTTTAGGCATAGTCATGGTCAGGTCGTTGGCCAGGCCCGCCTTGACGATGCTGGTCGCGCCCTTCCAGACCGGTGCCTGGGTCAGCTCGGTGCCCTTCTGGTAGAAGGTCTGGGTTTCGAAGAAGCGGAAGCCATAGGTCAGCAGCTTCTGGGTCTCGGCAGCACGGGACTGCTCGCTGTTGGTGCCGAACACCACGGCGATCAGGCGCTGGCCGTCGCGTACAGCCGAAGCCACCATGCAGTAGCCGGCTTCGTCGGTGTGGCCGGTCTTCAGGCCATCGACGGTCTTGTCACGCCACAGCAGCAGGTTGCGGTTCGGCTGCTTGATGTTGTTCCAGAAGAACTCTTTCTGCGAGTAGATCGCATAGTGCGCCGGGTCGACGTCGATGATGGCACGGGCCAGCAGCGCCATGTCGTGGGCCGACGAGTAGTGATCCGGGTTCGGCAGGCCGGTCGGGTTCATGAAGTGGCTGTTGGACATGCCAAGGTCGGCGGCCGTCTTGTTCATCATGTCGGCGAAGGCGTCTTCGCTGCCGGCGATGTGCTCGGACAGGGCCACCGATGCGTCGTTGCCCGACTGGATGATGATGCCGTGCAGCAGGTCGCTGACGGTGACCTGGCTGCCCACCTTGATGAACATGCGCGAACCACCGGTGCGCCAGGCGTTTTCGCTGACGGTGACCGGGTCGTTCTCGCCGATCTGGCCACGACGGATGTCCAGGGTGGCGATGTAGGCGGTCATCAGCTTGGTCAGGCTGGCCGGCGGCAGGCGCTCGTCACCGTTGTTCTCGACCAGCACGTTGCCGCTGGACGCGTCCATGAGTACGTAGGACTTGGCTGCCAGTTGCGGTGGTGCCGGCATCATTTGCTCGGCCGCGAAGGCGGCGGGCGTGATCATCAGCAGGACAGGCAGGCAAAGTCGTTTGGCAAGGTTGGTGATGTTCATCCGTCTCTCGAAAATCGCTAATGGTCTGAGATGTTCCCTGGGCCACATCGTGTGCCCAGCGCCAGTCAGTCTAGTTTTAGTGGCTGCAGTGCAGCCCGGCGCAACGCGCAAAAGCTGGCATTGTACATGGCCGGGCCCGGCAATTCATGACAAAACCTGTAGGAGCGGCCTTGCGTCGCGAAAGGGCTGCACAGCAGCCCCGGTACTCTGCGCGATAAGGCATAAATCGGGGCCGCTTTGCGGCCCTTTCGCGACGCAAGGCCGCTCCTACATGACACAGCAGCGCCATTGTCAGTCAGCTGTGACCAGCTTGGCCTGCCCAAGGTTCGCCAGGCGGATGCTGTCCTGCGCCTGCTGGATCTCGCCCTGGCTGTTGATCGGCCCCAGGCGCACCCGGTGCAGGGTCTGCTGGTTACGCACGATGGAGCTGATGAATACCGGCGCGCTGACCATGGTGCTGAGCTTGGAGCGCAGCAATTCGGCGGCGTCCGGGTTGGCGAAGGCGCCCACCTGGAGGAAGCTGCCGCCGTTGGCACCCGGCACATTGGCGCCGCCCACCTGCACCGGCACCACCGGCGCCGCATGCTGCTGCGGCGGCGGCGTCCATTGCTCGACGCGCCCGGTGGTGGCCGGAATCGCCTGGGTCTGCGCCACCTGCGGTTCCTTCAGCACCAGCGGCGGCTGCTGGCCGCGCTGGGCCCACCATTGCTGCGGGTCGATGCCTTCGACGCGCACGTGGGCGGTGCCGATCTCGGCATAGCCGAGCTTCTTGGCGGCGGCATAGGACAGGTCGATGATGCGGTCGGAGTAGAACGGGCCACGGTCATTGACCCGCAGGATCACGCTGCGCCCGTTGGCCAGGTTGGTCACCCGCACGTAGGCCGGCAGCGGCAGGGTCTTGTGCGCCGCGCTCATGCCGTACAGGTCATACAGCTCGCCGTTGGCGGTGTTCTGGCCATGGAACTTGGTGCCGTACCACGAGGCCGTGCCCTCGGCGCGATAGCTGCGCGAGTCCTGCATCGGGTAGTAGGTCTTGCCCAGCACCGTGTACGGGTTGGCCTTGTAGGCACCGTTGTGCACGGTCGGGGTGGCATCGGGGATCTTGTTGACGTCCACGTCCCACCACGGCGCACCGTCCTTGTGGGCGCGGTTGATGTCCAGGCCCGGCTGCGAGCGCACGGCATTGCCGCTGGCCTTGGTGGTCGGGCGGCTGGACGAACAGCTGACCAGCAGCATGCCGACGGCCATGCAGGTCAGCAGCTTGAAGGTGTTGGCAGAGAAGATTGCGCGCATTACTTGACGCCCCGTGCTTGGACCAGCTGTTCAGCGAGCTGATGCACCGCCATGGCATACATCACGCTGCGGTTGTAGCGCGTGATCGCGTAGAAGTTCTTCAGGCCCATCCAGTACTCGGGGCCGTTGTCGCCCTCCAGGCGGAAGGCGGTAACCGGCAGATCATCGCGCAACGCATCATGACTCGACCAGCCCAGCGCCCGCAACTCCCCGGCCGTGCGGGTCGGCTCGATACCGGTGGTCAGGCCCTCGTCGGCCCGTGCGCCGCTGACATCGGCGCGGCTGACCACTGGCTGGCCGGCCAGCCAGCCGTGGCGCTTGAAGTAGTTGGCGACGCTGCCGATGGCATCGTCGGGGTTGTTCCAGATGTTGATATGGCCGTCGCCGTCGAAATCCACGGCGTAGTTGCGAAAACTGCTCGGCATGAACTGCGGCAAGCCCATGGCACCGGCATAGGAGCCCTTGAGCGTGAGCGGGTCGAGTTGCTCGTCGCGTGCCAGCAGCAGGTACTCGCGCAGTTCCTTGCGGAAGAAGTCGGCGCGCGGCGGGTAGTCGAAGCCCAGGGTCGACAGGGCATCGATGACCCGGTAGTTGCCGGTATTGCGGCCGAAGAAGGTCTCCACGCCGATGATCGAGACGATGTACTGCGCCGGCACGCCGTATTCCTGCTCGGCACGGGCCAGTACCGCCTCGTGCTGGCGCCAGAAGTCCACCCCGCGGGCGATGCGCGCGTCGGTGATGAACATCGGCCGGTAGTCCTTCCACGGCTTGACCCGCTCGGCGGGGCGCGAAATGGCGTCGAGGATCGACTGCTTGCGATGCACCTCGCGGAACACCCCGGTCAATTGTTCGCTGGCAAAACCGTAGTCGCGAGCCATCTCGCTGACGAACTCGGCCACCTGGGGCGAGTTGTCGTAGTCGCCGGCATGGGCTTGCTGGACAGCGCTGAACAGGCCCACCGCGCCGATCCACGGCGCACAACGGGCAGCCCAGTTACGCACTGCTTGCATGAAATTCTTCACCTTATTCAAACCTGTGCGATCCATTTGCGGTGCGTATGGATCGACATCAGAACGCCAAACGCTGACAGCAGCGTCACCAACGAAGTTCCGCCATAGCTGATGAAGGGCAGCGGCACGCCCACCACGGGCAGAAGGCCGCTGACCATACCGATATTGACGAACACGTACACAAAGAAGGTCATGGTCAAGCTGCCCGCCAGCAGCTTGCCGTAAAGCGTCTGGGCCTGGGCTGTGATCATCAGCCCGCGGCCGATCAGCAGCAGGTAGACGATCAGCAGCAGGCAGATGCCGACCAGGCCGAACTCCTCGCCGAGCACGGCGATGATGAAGTCGGTGTGGCTTTCCGGCAAAAAGTCCAGGTGCGACTGGGTGCCCAGCAGCCAGCCCTTGCCGAACACCCCGCCGGAGCCGATCGCCGCCTTGGACTGGATGATGTTCCAGCCGGTGCCCAGCGGGTCGCTTTCCGGGTCGAGGAAGGTCAGCACGCGCTGCTTCTGGTAGTCGTGCATCACGAAGAACCACATGGCCACCGCCACCGGCACCGCCGCCGCCAGCACGCTGATGATCCAGCGCCAGCGCAGGCCGCCCATGAACAGCACGAAGGCCCCGGAGGCGAGAATCAGCAACGCGGTACCCAGGTCGGGCTGGCGGACGATGAGGATGAACGGCATGCCGATCAGCACCAGGCTGATGGCCACGTGCTTGAGCTGTGGCGGCAAGGTGCGCTTGGACAGGTACCAGGCGATCGTCGCCGGCATGATGATCTTCATGAACTCGGAGGGCTGGAAGCGGATCACCCCGGGGATGTTGATCCAGCGCGTGGCGCCCATGGCGTTGTGGCCCATGACGTCCACCACGATCAGCAGGAACACCCCGGCCAGGTAGGCCAACGGCACCCAGCGGGCCATGAAGCGCGGCTCGAGCTGGGCGATGACGAACATCGACACCAGGCCGATGCCGAACGAGGTGGCCTGCTTGAGCAGCAGGTCCCAGTTCTTGCCACTGGCCGAATACAGCACGAACAGGCTGCCGGCCGCGAGGGTCAGCAGGATGACCAGCAACGGGCCGTCGATGTGGATGCGCTGCAGAAAGCTCGCGCGCCGACGCATCACGTCCTCGCTGGAGAGCATGCGATCGAAATTGTTCTTCACGGGGCCGTTTCCTGGGCGACGGTGGCAGGCGCGAATTCTGGCTTGAGCCGGCCGTGCTCATCGAGCAGCCAGGCGTCCATGATCTGTCGCACCACGGGGGCAGCGACGCCGGACCCGGATTCGCCGTTCTCGACCATCACCGACACCACGATCTTCGGATCGTCGGCGGGGGCGAAGGCGACGAACAGGGCGTGGTCGCGGTGGCGCTCCTGAAGTTTGTTGCGGTCGTACTTCTCGCCTTGCTTGATCGCCACCACCTGGGCGGTACCGCTCTTGCCGGCAATGCGGTACTGGGCGCCGGCCGCGGCCTTGCGCGCGGTACCCCGGGCGTTGTGCATCACCTGCTCCATGCCGTGGGTGACCTTGGCCCA
>NZ_DJTF01000026.1:0-49182 GCF_002438125.1 Pseudomonas sp. UBA6315 | reverse complement strand
GCTCGCAGGTCGAGGAGCACCATCAGGTGCGCAGCGACTGCGGGATCTTCGATGTTTCCCACATGACCGTGATCGACGTCGGTGGCCCTGATGCCACCGCTTGGCTGCAGCGATTGCTGGCCAACGATGTCGCGCGGCTCGACGCTGTCGGCAAGGCGCTGTACAGCCCGCTGCTCAATGAAGAGGGCGGGGTCATCGATGACCTGATCGCCTACCGCACCGAAGCCGGCTATCGCCTGGTCACCAACGCCGCTACCCGCGCCAAGGTGCTGGCCTGGCTCAAGGCCCAGCAGGGCGGGTTCTCGGTCGATTTCGAGGTGCGCCCGGACCTGGCCATCCTGGCCATCCAGGGCCCGCAGGCACGTGAGAAGGTCGCCGCCTTGCTCAGCGCCTCGCGCGCCGCGCTGATTCGTGAGCTGCGCCCGTTCGAAGGCATCGCCGACGGCGAGTGGTTCATTGCCCGCACCGGCTATACCGGCGAAGACGGCCTGGAAATCATCCTGCCCGGCCAGGAAGCCGTCACCTTCTACAACGACCTGGTCGGCGCCGGTATCGCCCCCAGCGGCCTCGGCGCCCGCGACACGCTGCGCCTGGAGGCCGGCATGAACCTGTACGGCCAGGACATCGACGAAAGCCACACCCCGCTCACCTCCAACCTGGGCTGGAGCATCGCCTGGGAACCTGCCGAGCGCGACTTCATCGGCCGTGCCGGGTTGCTGGCGGAAATCGAGCGTGGCGTGCAGGACAAACTGGTTGGCCTGGTGCTGGAAGAGCGCGGTGTTCTGCGTGCCCATCAGGTGGTTCGCGTTGCCGGCATTGGCGAAGGGGAGATCACCAGTGGTAGTTTCTCTCCTACGCTGAGCAAGTCCATTGCCCTGGCACGCGTGCCCATGGCCACCGGTGACCGTGCCGAGGTGGAGATTCGCGGCAAGTGGTACCCGGTGCGGGTGGTCAAGCCCACCTTCGTGCGCCACGGCAAGATTCTGATCTGACAATTAACGGCGGGCCGAACCGCTGACCCAAACGAGGAATTCAAGACATGAGCAATATCCCCGCCGATCTGCGTTTTGCCGAAAGCCACGAGTGGGCGCGCCTGGAGTCTGACGGCAGCGTCACCGTGGGCATCAGCGACCACGCCCAGGAAGCCCTGGGTGACGTGGTGTTCGTCGAGCTGGCCGAAGTCGGCAAGGTGTTCGCAGCTGGCGACGCGGCTGGTGTGGTCGAGTCGGTGAAGGCGGCTTCCGATATCTACGCCCCGGTCGGTGGCGAAGTGATCGCGGTCAACGAGGCGCTGGCCGACAGCCCTGAGCTGCTCAACGAAGAGCCTTACGGCGCGTGGATCTTCAAGCTCAAGCCGAGCGACAAGGCCGAGCTGGACAAGCTGCTGGATGCGGCGGGTTACAAAGCCGCAATCGGCGAGTAAGACCGCGGCGCACTCTTCGCGGGGCAAGCCCGCTCCCACAGCCTCAAAGGCCTTGTGGGAGCGGGCTTGCCCGCGAAGAGGCCGGTACGGGCAAGCAAGTTTTCCCGCACGCTCGGCAATCCTTCCTAGACTTATAAGTCTCCATGAGACCTGGTCTAGGAAGAGAGCGTCGTCATGTCCCAGTCGCCATCCCTGCATCAACTGCAAGAGCTCAACCCTTTCCTGCGCCGCCACCTGGGGCCCGATGCCTCGGAGCAGCAGGCCATGCTTGCGGCGCTCGGCCTCGACAGCCGCAACGCGCTGATCGAGCAGACCGTGCCACCGGGCATCCGCTTCAACCGCGCCCTCGACCTGCCGCCCGCCCTGGACGAACAGGCCGCGCTGGCCAAGCTCGCCAGCTACGCCGCGCAGAACCAGGTCTGGACCAGCCTGATCGGCATGGGTTACCACGGCACCGTCACCCCCACCGTCATCTTGCGCAACGTGCTGGAAAACCCCGGCTGGTACACCGCCTACACGCCCTATCAACCAGAAATCGCCCAAGGCCGGCTGGAAGCGCTGCTGAACTTCCAGCAGATGGTCATCGACCTCACCGGCCTGGCCCTGGCCAACGCCTCGTTGCTCGATGAAGCCACCGCAGCCGCCGAAGCCATGGCCCTGGCCAAGCGCGTGGCACGCAACAAGAGCAATGCGTTCTTCGCCGATGAACATTGCCACCCGCAGACCCTGTCGGTGCTGCGTACCCGTGCGGAAGGGTTCGGCTTCGAGCTGATCGTCGATGCTGTGGACAACCTCGCCCAGCACCAGGTGTTCGGCGCCTTGCTGCAATACCCCGACACCCATGGCGAGGTGCGCGACCTGCGGCCGCTGATCGACCAGCTGCATGGCCAGCACGCGGTAGCCTGCGTGGCCGCCGACCTGCTCAGCCTGGTGGTGCTGACGCCCCCCGGGGAGCTCGGCGCCGATGTGGTGCTGGGCTCGACCCAGCGCTTTGGCGTGCCGATGGGCTACGGAGGCCCGCATGCGGCCTATTTCGCCTGCCGCGACGACTACAAGCGGGCCATGCCCGGGCGCATCATCGGCGTGTCGCGCGATGCCCGTGGCAACACCGCGCTGCGCATGGCGCTGCAGACCCGCGAGCAGCATATCCGCCGCGAAAAGGCCAACTCCAACATCTGCACCGCCCAGGTACTGCTGGCCAACATGGCCGGCTTCTACGCCGTGTACCACGGCCCCGAGGGCCTGCAGCGCATCGCCCAGCGCGTGCACCGGCTGACCTTCGTGCTGGCCGCGGGCCTCGAGGCCAAGGGCCTCAAACGCCTCAACCAGCACTTCTTCGACACCCTGACCCTGAACGTAGGCGGCGCCCAGGCGGCGATCATCGAAAGCGCGCAAGCGGCGCACATCAACTTGCGCATCCTGGGCCGCGGCCACCTGGGCGTCAGCCTCGACGAAACCTGCACCGAGCACACGGTACTGAAGCTGCTCGACATCTTCCTGGGCGTCGACCATGGCCTGGACATCGCCACGCTCGACCAGCAGGCACTGCCCGAGGGCATCCCTGCCGCACTGGTGCGGCGCACGCCGTTCCTGGCGCACCCGGTGTTCAACCTGCACCACAGCGAAACCGAGATGCTGCGCTACCTCAAGCAGCTGGAGAACAAGGACCTGGCGCTGAACCAGTCGATGATCCCGCTGGGCTCCTGCACCATGAAACTCAATGCCAGCAGCGAGATGATCCCCATTACCTGGCCGGCCTTCGCCCAGCTCCACCCCTTCGCGCCCGCAGCCCAGGCCACCGGCTACAAGGCGATGATTGACGAGCTGGAAAGCTGGTTGTGCGCCATTACCGGTTTCGATGCCATCTGCATGCAGCCCAATTCCGGTGCCCAAGGCGAATACGCCGGGCTGATGGCGATCACCCGTTATCACCGCAGCCGCCACCAGCCCCAGCGCACCTTGTGCCTGATCCCGTCATCGGCCCACGGCACCAACCCCGCGTCGGCGCAGATGGCTGGCATGGAGGTGGTGATCGTCGAATGCGACGATGACGGCAATGTCGACCTCGGCGACCTCAAGGCCAAGGCGCAGGCCGCGGGGGACAGGTTGTCCTGCCTGATGGTCACCTACCCCTCGACCCATGGCGTGTACGAGGAGGGCATCCGGGAAATCTGCGAGGTCGTGCACCAGCACGGCGGCCAGGTGTACATGGACGGCGCCAACCTCAACGCCCAGGTCGGGCTGGCGCGGCCAGCCGATATCGGCGCCGACGTTTCCCACATGAACCTGCACAAGACCTTCTGCATCCCCCACGGCGGCGGCGGCCCCGGCATGGGCCCGATCGGCATCCGTGCCCACCTGAAACCCTTCGTGGCCAGCCACCCGGTGGTGCCGGTACCCGGCCTTGACCCGAACAACAGCGCGGTCAGTGCCGCGCCCTGGGGGAGCGCGAGCATCTTGCCGATCAGCTGGATGTACATCGCCATGATGGGCCCGCAACTGGCCGATGCCAGCGAGGTGGCGATCCTCTCGGCCAACTACCTGGCCAGCCAGCTTGGCGGCGCGTTCCCGGTGCTGTACCGCGGCCGCAACCAGCGCGTGGCACACGAATGCATTCTCGACTTGCGGCCGCTCAAGGCGCAGACCGGTATCACCGAGGAGGATGTTGCCAAGCGCCTGATGGACTACGGCTTCCATGCCCCGACCATGTCGTTCCCGGTGCCGGGCACGCTGATGGTCGAGCCCACCGAAAGCGAGTCGAAGGCGGAACTGGATCGCTTCATCGAGGCGATGCTGGCGATCCGTGCGGAGATCGACCAGGTGCAGGACGGCAGCTGGCCGGCAGAGGACAACCCGCTCAAGCACGCCCCGCATACCCTGGCCGACGTGCTGGCGCCGTGGAGCCGGCCCTACAGCCTGGAGCAGGCGGTAGCGCCCAGCGCTCACGTGCGCCAGCACAAGTACTGGCCGGCGGTGAACCGGGTGGATAACGTGTATGGCGACAGGAACCTGTTCTGCGCGTGCGTGCCGGTGGAGGCTTATCGCTGAACGGGGTTACTCGGCGACAGCGTTCTTGGCCAGGATGGCGTTGGCCAGTTCCATGTCGGAGGCCTGCATGCCGGGGTTCTCGGCCCGCACCTGGCGGATGGCCGACTCCAGGAACGGCCCGCGAATCGCACCTTCACTGGCGACGAAGCTGCCTGCATCGTCCTGCGCGGCGAGCACCAGCTTGTGATCGCGCGAGGTCAGGTAGGTCGATGCCGTGGTAGCGCCGGAGGAAAGCACGTTACGCCAGAAGGTATCGGCCATTGCGCTGCTCACAGGCAACGAAAGCAGAGCAGCGGCTGCGATGGCGGTTTTGAAACGCATGTTGAAACACCTCGGAGGGTGAGGGTAGAAGTTGCCGGTTTGATCCTTTGAAACAGGCGCAAGTTCCTTGAATACAAGGGTTTTTTGCTCAGGAACAGACCCGCAGAACCTCGTCGGAACGGGTCAGCCCACGGGCCACTTTCGCCTCCCCGCAGCGTTGCAGGTCTTGCAACCCTTCATCCAGCGCTATTTGTCGCAGGCTGAGCAGATCGGCGCCTATCCGTGCGCGCAGGTTGTCGCTGGGTACCAGCAACTCGTACAACCCCGTGCGGCCATGGAAGCCGGTGCCTCGGCACAGCTGGCACGCCTGGCCGTTGCCGCTCGATGCGCCGCCCTGGCATTGGCGACACAGCACCCGCACCAGGCGCTGGGCCATGACGCCTGCGAGGGTGGCCCTTATCAGGTAGTCGGCCACACCAAGCTCTTGCAGGCGGGTAATGGCGCTGCAGCTGTCGTTGGTGTGCAGCGTCGACAGCACCAGGTGCCCAGTCAGCGCTGCCTGCACCGCTACCAGGGCGGTATCGCGGTCGCGGATTTCGCCGATCATGATGATGTCCGGGTCCTGGCGCAGCAGCGCCCGCGCACCCTCGGCAAAGCCAAGGCCCAGGGCCGGTTGTACCTGCAGCTGGTTGAAGGCGGGCTCGAGGCGTTCGATCGGGTCTTCGATGGTGCACAGGTTGACCTCGGGCGTGGCCAGTTGCTTGAGGCTGGCGTACAGCGTGCTGGTCTTGCCGGAGCCGGTGGGGCCGGTGACCAGCAGGATGCCCTGGCGGCGCTGCAACAGCGCCTGCCAGCGGGCCAGCTGCTCACCTTCCAGGCCGAGTTGGGCGAAGTCTTCCTGTACCTGTTGCGGGTCGTACAGGCGCAACACCAGTTTTTCGCCGAACGCGGTCGGCAGGCTGGACAGGCGTATTTCCACCTCGGCCCCGCCGGGCAGGCTGCGCTTGGCCCGGCCATCCTGCGGCCGGCGCTTTTCTGCCACGTCCATGCACCCAAGGTGCTTGAGCCGGCTGACCAGCGCCAGGGTGACGCTCGCCGGGAATGCGTAGACGGTATGCAGCAAGCCATCGATGCGGTAGCGCAAGTGGCCCTGGTCGCGCCGGGGTTCGAGGTGAATGTCGCTGGCGCGCTGGGTGATCGCGTACTGCAGCAGCCAGTCGACGATGTGCACGATATGGGCGTCGTCGGCACCGGTTTCGGCCTGGCGCTTGCCCGCCTCCAGCCACTGTTCCAGCTCGCCGACGCTGGCCGACTGCTGCAGCTGCGCCCCTTGTACCGAATGGGCCAGGCGCGACATCGACTGACCCAGCTGGCGTAGCTGCAACGGGCTGGCCAACACCCGCACGATCGGCTTGCCGAGGCTGCGGGCAAGGTCGGCCTGCCAGTGGTTCTGGTAGGGCTGCGCGCTGGCCACGGTGATGCTGTGGGCGTCGCTGGCAACGATGAAGATGCCATGGCGCCGCGCGAAGGCTGGGGATATCAGGCCGTTGGCCTGGGCCAGGTCGAGCTGCAGCGGGTCGATGTTCAGGAAGGGCTGGCCGACCTTGCCGGCGAGCCATTGGCACAGGCTGTCCAGGTGCAGGCAGCGGGCGGGATTGCGCAGGTCCCGCAGTTGCAGCGCGGCGATGGTTTCCAGCGGGTGCTGGCCTGGCTGGCTGGCGGCGGCTTCGAGTACCCGGCGGGTGTCGCTTGCCGCCAAGTGCTGGTCAGCCTGCAGGGCTTCGAGCAGTTGTGCCAGGTCGAGGGCGTGATCGTCGCAGGTGTGCATGGTGGCGTCCGTGCCAGGTGATGAGTGCCTGGGCAAGGCTAGCCGGGGAGGGTGGTTGCAGGGCGAGCAATAGGTTTCGAAGGTTTGCTGGGCCCGTTCAGACCACCGCCATCTCCATGCGCACCTGATTCTCCAGGGTCACGTCCCCGACACACACCAGGTTGCGCAGTTTCTGCGCGATGACCTCGGCCCGATGCCAGCTCAGCCCGCCGATGCCGATTTCGATGTCGAGCAGGTCATCCCGCTGGCTGACCTGCACGTTGTGCGGGGTCAGGAACTGCAGGGCGAACAGGTTGAGCACGCGGCACAGGCTGTCCGGCTCGGCTTCGGCCTGCAAGCAGTAGCGCACGGTGCTGTGGCTGGCGTGCGCGGCCCAGACATCGCTGCGCGGTTGGGGGCGTTCGAGTGCGTTCATGCTGGTCTCCGCTGAGGTGGGAGAAATTGTTGCAGGTTGTGCTCGGCATTTTTTCGCTATGATTCGACCAGTTTGCCAAGTTCACGAATAGATTCATTCGTAAATCGCTGTTTTAGAGGATTGATCATGCTGAGCGAATTGGACACCTACGACCGGCGTATTCTCGAGCTGCTGCAGGAGGACGCCTCGCTGTCCAGCGCCCAGATCGCCGAGCGGGTGGGGCTGTCGCAATCGCCTTGCTGGCGGCGTATTCAACGGCTGAAGGAGGAGGGGATCATTCGTGGCCAGGTGACCTTGCTCGATCGCAAGAAGGTGGGCCTGAACACGCAGATTTTCGCCGAGGTGAAGCTCAACGCCCATGGCCGCTCCAACTTCACCGAATTCACCGAGGCGATTCGCGGTTTTCCGGAAGTGCTGGAGTGTTACGTGCTGATGGGGTCGGTGGATTTTCTGCTGCGCATCGTCACCTCGGACATCGAGGCATATGAGCGGTTCTTCTTCGAAAAGCTGTCGAACGTGCCGGGGATTCAGGAGGTCAATTCGATCGTGGCGCTGTCGGAGATCAAGTCCACTACCAGCCTGCCACTGATGCGTTGACGCCATCGCCGGCAAGCCGGCTCCCACAGGGTTCAGTGGTGTACCTGTGGGAGCCGGCTTGCCGGCGATGAGGCCGCTGCGCAATCAAGCCTTGAGCAGATGCTTCCAGCCCCGGCTCTGGTCGATCGCCCGAGCCTGCTCGATGCGCGCTTCAAGCAGCTCGCCAGGCTCTTCGCCCAGTGGCTGTTCGGCCAGCTCATGCAGCTTCTTCAGGTCGCCATACAGGCGGTCCATCTGCGGTGCTTCGAGCACCTGGCGTGCATGGTGCAGCCAGGCCAGCAACTGCTCGATGCGCGGCAGCTGTTCGGCCAGGTCTTCCGGGCGCTGGGTGTACAGCGGCAGTTTCAGCGCACGGCCTTCCTCGCCCAGCAGGTGCCCCAGCCAGCTGGCCAGTTGCGCCTTGCCCTGGCGCTCGCCACGGCCCTTGCGCTCCACGGTCCAGGTGCGGGCCAGCAGCCAGCGCGAGGTTTCCAGGGAGAACTGGCCCCAGCGCACGTCTTCGAGCTCGTCGACGAACTGCTCGGGCGCTGCGCGGCGGATGTCTTCGTCATCGTTGCCGGCCTGTACCAGCGGGCGCCAGTCTTCCAGCAGCGCGTCGAGGCTGGCGCGCAGGTCGCGGGTGGTGGCACGTGGCGCGGCCTGGCCCAGGCTGCTGACCAGCGCGCGCAGTTCGGCCAGGCACTGTACCCAGTCCTGCAGCAGGCGCCAGTGGCCATTGTGGCGGTATTGCTCGGCCAGGCGCTGGCTGCTGCCCAGCAGCTGCCAGGCGAGGGCGGTGAAGGCATCGTCCAGGGCCATTTCGGCGTCCAGCTCGGTGCTTGGCAGGCTCAGCTCGTAGCTGTCCGGCTCCAGCAGGCGGTAGCCGCGCTCGGCCTTGCTGATGTCGCACGGCATCAGCGGCAGGCTGGCGGCCAGCTCGGCGGCCAGCTCCAGCAGGGCTTGCGGTGCGCCTTCACGCAGCTCCAGCTCCAGCTCGCAGATCTCTTCCTTTTGCTTGCCGGCGATCACGAAGCCCTGGTCCAGCGCGGCCTCGATCACCACCTTGCTCTTGCCACGGCCCCAGGCGATTTCGGCGAACTCGCGGGTGAAATCGGTGGTGAACAGCGGCTTGATGGTTTTCTTGTCCAAGCCGGCCAGCTGCTCGGGCCAGCACGTGGCGTCGAGCTTTTTCAGGTCGAGCTTGACCTTGTCCAGGTGCCACTCGTACTCGTTGCGCTCGGACAGGCCGGCCACGCTCTGGCCACGGCACTTCAGGGTCTGGATCACTTCCTCGCCGTCACGGCGCAGGCGCAGGGCGACACGGGCGGCGGCAAGGTCACGCTCGGGGGTGTCGAAGTACTGGTTGAGCAGTTCGCGGGTCTGCCAGCCGGACTTGTTGCGCTTTTTCAGCAGAGGGTGCTCGCGCAGGGCGGCGAGGGTATCGCGGCTGGCGCGGAGCTTGAGTTCGGTTTCTTTGTGCATCGCAGGCTCGAAGGGAAGGCGTGATTGCCGTGCAGTCTACAGGACTGGGCTGGCAACGGTTTATTCCTTACGGCGGATAGCCCTATGATGGGCAACGCTTCCGAGGAGTACGCGCATGCCGTTGCCCACGCTCAAAGACCAGTTTGCCGCGCTGATTGCCGCGCCCTCGGTCAGTTGCACCCAGCCTGCGCTGGACCAGTCGAACCGCCAGGTCATCGACCTGCTGGCGGGCTGGCTGGGCGACCTGGGTTTTCGCTGCGATATCCAGCAGGTCAGCCCGGGCAAGTTCAACCTGCTGGCCAGCCGCGGCACCGGCCCAGGCGGCCTGGTGCTGGCCGGGCATAGCGACACGGTGCCCTTCGATGAGCAGCTGTGGGCCAGCGACCCGCTCCAGCTGAGCGAGGTCGACGGCCGTTGGGTGGGCCTTGGCAGCTGCGACATGAAGGGCTTCTTCGCCTTGATCATCGAGGCGGTGATCCCCTTGCTCGAACATGACTTCAAGCAGCCGCTGCTGATCCTCGCCACCTGTGACGAAGAAAGCTCGATGTCCGGCGCCCGCGCCCTGGCCGAGGCCGGGCAGCCGCTCGGCCGGGCCGCGGTGATCGGCGAGCCCACGGGCCTGAAGCCGATCCGCATGCACAAGGGCATTCTGATGGAGCGCATCGACATCCTCGGGCGCAGCGGCCATTCGTCGGACCCAAGCCTGGGCCACAGCGCCCTGGAGGCCATGCATGCGGTGATGGGCGAGCTGATGGGCCTGCGCCGGCAATGGCAGGACACTTACCGCAACCCGCAATTCAGCGTGCCCACGCCGACCATGAACTTCGGCTGCATCCATGGCGGTGACAACCCCAACCGCATCTGTGGCCAATGCGCCCTGGAGTTCGACCTGCGCCCGTTGCCTGGCATGGATGTGGAGCAGCTGCGCGCGGCCATTGGCGCAAAACTGCGGCCGCTGGCCGAGCGCTTTGAGGTCCGCATCGACTATGCGCCGCTGTTTCCGGCCGTGCCGCCGTTCGAACAGGCGGCCGATGCCGAGCTGGTGCAGGTGGCCGAGCGCCTCACCGGGCACCGCGCCGAAGCGGTGGCGTTCGGCACCGAGGCGCCTTATCTTCAGCAGCTGGGCTGCCAGACCATCGTGCTCGGCCCTGGCGACATCGCCTGCGCCCACCAGCCCGGCGAATACCTGGAAATGTCACGAATCGAGCCTACCGTGCGTCTATTGCGTGACCTGATCCGGCACTATTGCCTCCAGTAAACGTCCACCCTGCTGATTCGTTCTTGCCTAGAGGAGACCGCGCGTGACCGCAAGCCTGTTCCGACGATGATCCTGAACGCCGTGTCATCCAACGTTCTCCGTCCACTTTATCCACAGGCCCTGTCATGCCCGATTACGTCAACTGGCTGCGTCATGCCTCCCCGTACATCAATGCCCATCGCGACTGCACCTTCGTGGTCATGCTCCCCGGCGATGGGGTGGAACACCCGAATTTCGGCAACATCGTCCACGACCTGGTGCTGCTGCACAGCCTGGGCGTGCGCCTGGTGCTGGTGCACGGTTCGCGCCCGCAGATCGAAAGCCGCCTGGCGGCCCGCGGCCTGACCCCGCATTACCACCGCGGCATGCGCATCACCGATGCGGCCACCCTGGACTGCGTGATCGATGCGGTCGGCGCCCTGCGCCTGGCCATCGAGGCGCGCCTGTCGATGGACATCGCCGCATCGCCGATGCAGGGTTCGCGCCTGCGCGTGGCCTGCGGCAACCTGGTGACCGCGCGCCCGATCGGCGTGCTCGAAGGGGTGGACTACCACCACACCGGTGAAGTGCGCCGCATCGACCGCAAGGGCATCAGCCGCCTGCTCGACGAGCGCTCCATCGTGCTGCTGTCGCCATTGGGCTACTCGCCCACCGGTGAAATCTTCAACCTGGCCTGCGAAGACGTGGCCACCCGTGCCGCCATCGAGCTGGGTGCCGACAAGCTGCTGCTGTTCGGCGCCGAACCTGGCCTGCTCGACGAGCACGGCAAGCTGGTGCGCGAGCTGCGCCCACAGCAGATCGCGCCGCACCTGGCGCGCCTGGGCAGCGATTACCAGGCCGAGCTGCTGGATGCGGCCGCCGAGGCGTGCAAGGGCGGTGTGGCGCGCAGCCATATCGTCAGTTATGCCGAGGACGGTGCCCTGCTGACCGAGCTGTTCACCCGTGGCGGTGGCGGTACGCTGGTGTCGCAGGAGCAGTTCGAAGTGGTGCGCGAGGCGACCATCGAGGATGTTGGTGGCTTGCTGGAGCTGATCAGCCCGCTGGAAGAGCAGGGCATCCTGGTGCGCCGCTCGCGTGAGGTGCTGGAGCGGGAGATCGAGCAGTTCAGCGTGGTCGAGCGCGAAGGGATGATCATCGCCTGTGCGGCGTTGTACCCGATTGCCGATTCGCAGGCCGGGGAGTTGGCGTGCCTGGCGGTGAGCCCGGAGTATCGCCATGGCCGGCGTGGCGATGAGCTGCTCGAGCGCATCGAGGAGCGCGCGCGGGCGTTGGGCTTGAATACCTTGTTCGTGCTTACCACGCGCACCGCGCACTGGTTCCGTGAGCGGGGCTTTACCCCCAGTGGCGTGGAGCGGCTGCCGGCGGCGCGGGCTTCGCTTTACAACTACCAGCGCAATTCGAAGATCTTCGAGAAGCCGTTGTAAACGCAGTGCCTGGGCCGGCCCTTTCGCGGGGCAAGCCCGCTCCCACAGTACCCGCAGTAGCTGTGGCAGCGGGCGATGCAGAGCCCAATGAAAAACGCCGCCCTGATGGGCGGCGTTTTCGTTTACACGGTGTGCAGGTACCAGTTGTACTCGAGGTCGGAGATCGAATGCTCGAACTCCTCCAGCTCGCTCTCCTTGCACGCGACGAAGATGTCGATGTACTTCGGATCGATGTACTTGTTGAGGATCTCGCTGTCGTCCAGCTCGCGCAGGGCATCGCGCAGGTTGTTCGGCAGGCTCTGCTCGAGCTGCTCGTACGAGTTGCCTTCGATCGGCTCGCCCGGCTCGATCTTGTTGGTCAGGCCATGGTGCACGCCAGCCAGCACGGCAGCCATCATCAGGTACGGGTTGGCGTCGGCACCTGCCACGCGGTGCTCGATGCGCACGGCATCAGGCGAACCGGTCGGCACGCGC
The DNA here is from genome assembly GCF_002438125.1 of Pseudomonas sp. UBA6315. Classification (NCBI taxonomy): domain Bacteria; kingdom Pseudomonadati; phylum Pseudomonadota; class Gammaproteobacteria; order Pseudomonadales; family Pseudomonadaceae; genus Pseudomonas; species Pseudomonas sp. UBA6315. Next base: position 36,993 of record NZ_DJTF01000026.1, on the reverse strand, counting down.
AGGGCCACGGTGCGGTTGTCCAGGCCCCAGCTCGGCGCGTTCGGTACGTAGAACTGCGCGCCGAAACGGCGGTACGAGTTGACGTTCGGGCAGAGGAACGCCATGGACGCGGGCAGGGTCTCGAGCACACCGCCGACAGCGTGACGTAGCGCGGCGTTCTGCTCGGGATCCTCGCTGGTGAAGATGTTGTTGCCATCTTTGTCCAGCACGGAAATGTGTACGTGCAGGCCGTTGCCTGCCTGGCCCGGGTAGGGCTTGGCCATGAAGGTGGTGTCCATTTCATGGTCGTAGGCGATGTTCTTGATCAACCGCTTGAGCAGTACCGCGTAGTCACAGGCCTTGAGCGGGTCGGGAACGTGGTGCAGGTTGACTTCGAACTGCGCCGGGGCGCTTTCCTTGACGATGGCGTCGGCCGGGATGCCTTGCTCCTTGGCACCTTCGAGGATGTCCTGGAGGCAGTCGGCGTATTCGTCGAGGTCGTCGATCAGGTAGACCTGGGTCGACTGCGGGCGCTTGCCCGAGATTGGCGAGCGTGGTGGCTGCGGGCGGCCATTCACGTTCTCCTGGTCGATCAGGTAGAACTCCAGCTCGAATGCCGCGCAAATGGTCAGGCCCATGTCGGTGAACTTGCTCACCACCTGGCGCAACACTTCGCGTGGGTCGGCGAAGAACGGCTCGCCTTCGATTTCGTGCATGGTCATCAGCAGCTGCGCGGTCGGGCGCTTCTGCCAAGGTTCGTTGGAGAGGGTGCCAGGGATCGGGTAGCAGATGCGGTCGGCATCGCCGATGTCCAGGCCGAGCCCGGTGCTTTCGACGGTGGAACCGTTGATGTCCAGGGCGAAGAGGGAGGCCGGCAGGTTGATGCCTTTCTCGTAAACCTTGTGGAGGCTGGTGCGCTCTATGCGCTTGCCGCGCACCACACCATTCATATCTGCAATCAGAAGGTCAACGTAGAGAACCTCAGGATGTTCCTTAAGGAACGCGTTCGCTTCGTTAAGCTGAACGGCACGCGGGGGTACCGACATGATGCAACACCTTTGTTGTTAAAAATATCAATCAAGGGGGGCTTGCAGGACCAGTCAATCGAAAAGCCCTACTGATGTCAAGCCAACCCCATGATGCCCTGAAATGGCACATCGACGGCAGATTTGCTGCATATCGGGGCGTGCCATTATCCGCTATTTACGCCGCCCAGGGCTATCTCCGAGGTGCCGTGTTTTATTTTTTACGGAGGTGTTGTGTAAAAAAATGAACAAGGCTAAGCTCGGGTCCAACCCAGAACACAATAATACGAGGGTCACATGGTCCGCTTGTCGCGACCTGAAAGCGCTGCCTGTGCAGTGCGCTCGGGTATACCTGCCGTTCCTGCAAGCATCAATCGCGCTGTGGCCGCCCTGGCCGCAATAATTGACGCTGTGCGCGCCCGGACCTGGCCTCAAAGCGTCATTTCGCTGCGCTTCTTGTCTTCCTGCCTTTCGAACTCATTACGGACTCGCTGGTTTCCAGTGTATCCACTGTGCTCCTGCGTGGGTGTTTTTGCTTTAGCAATCCACTCCATCCAGAATCAACGCGCGGACCACATTACCTCCTGAGGTATCTATGAGTAACAACCTCGACCAGCTCACCGATTGGTTGAAAGAGCACAAGATCACCGAAGTCGAATGCCTGATCAGCGACCTGACCGGCATTACTCGCGGCAAGATCTCGCCAACCAACAAATTCATCGCCGAAAAAGGCATGCGCCTGCCCGAGAGCGTGCTGCTGCAGACCGTGACCGGCGATTACGTCGACGACGATATCTATTACGAACTGCTCGACCCGGCCGACATCGACATGATCTGCCGCCCCGACGAAGATGCCGTGTTCCTCGTGCCCTGGGCCATCGAGCCGACCGCGCAGGTCATCCACGACACCTACGACAAGAAGGGCAACCCGGTCGAGCTGTCGCCGCGCAACGTCCTCAAGAAAGTGCTCAAGCTCTACGCCGACAAAGGCTGGCAGCCGATCGTCGCGCCGGAGATGGAGTTCTACCTGACCAAGCGCAGCGAAGACCCGGACTTCCCCCTGCAGCCGCCGGTTGGCCGTTCGGGCCGCCCGGAAACCGGCCGCCAGTCGTTCTCGATCGAGGCCGCCAACGAATTCGACCCGCTGTTCGAGGACGTCTACGACTGGTGCGAACTGCAGCAGCTGGACCTCGACACGCTGATCCACGAAGACGGCACGGCGCAGATGGAGATCAACTTCCGTCACGGCAACGCCCTGCACCTGGCCGACCAGATCCTGGTGTTCAAGCGCACCATGCGCGAGGCGGCGCTCAAGCACAACGTGGCCGCCACCTTCATGGCCAAGCCGATGACCGGCGAGCCGGGCAGTGCCATGCACCTGCACCAGAGCGTGGTCGACGCCACCACCGGCAAGAACATCTTCAGCAATGAAGACGGCAGCATGAGCGAGCTGTTCCTGCACCACATCGGTGGCCTGCAGAAGTTCATCCCCGAAGCGCTGCCGCTGTTCGCCCCCAACGTCAACTCGTTCCGCCGCTTCCTGCCGGATACCTCGGCACCGGTGAACGTCGAATGGGGCGAAGAAAACCGCACCGTCGGCCTGCGCGTACCGGATGCCGGCCCGCAGAACCGCCGCGTCGAGAACCGCCTGCCGGGCGCCGACGCCAACCCTTACCTGGCCATCGCCGCCAGCCTGCTGTGCGGCTACATCGGCATGGTCGAGGGCATCGCGGCCAGTGCCCCGGTCGTAGGCCGTGGCTACGAGCGGCGCAACCTGCGCCTGCCGCTGACCATCGAGGACGCCCTGGAACGCATGGAAGTCAGCCGCGCGCTGACCCAGTACCTGGGCAAGAAATTCATCACCGGCTACGTGGCGACCAAGCGCGCCGAGCACGAGAACTTCAAGCGCGTCATCAGCTCCTGGGAGCGAGAGTTCCTGCTGTTTGCTGTGTGATCAACCCCTGAGGCCGCCCACCGGCGGCCTGTGGACCCTGGAGAAGCACATGAGCGTCAAAAACCCGCAAACCCGTGAATGGCAAAACCTGAGCGGCGAGCACCACCTTGCACCTTTCTCTGACTACAAGCAGCTGAAGGAGAAGGGGCCGCGCATTATCACCAAGGCGCAAGGCGTGCATTTGTGGGACAGCGAAGGGCACAAGATCCTCGATGGCATGGCCGGCCTGTGGTGCGTGGCGGTCGGCTACGGCCGTGAAGAGCTGGTGCAGGCTGCCGAGAAGCAGATGCGCGAGCTGCCGTACTACAACCTGTTCTTCCAGACCGCCCACCCGCCGGCGCTGGAGCTGGCCAAGGCAATCACCGACGTCGCGCCCGAAGGCATGACCCACGTGTTCTTCACCGGCTCCGGCTCCGAAGGCAACGACACCGTGCTGCGCATGGTTCGCCACTACTGGGCGCTCAAGGGCAAGCCGCACAAGCAGACCATCATCGGCCGCATCAACGGCTACCACGGCTCCACCGTGGCCGGCGCGAGCCTGGGCGGCATGAGCGGCATGCACGAACAAGGCGGCCTGCCGATTCCGGGCATCGTGCACATCGCGCAGCCGTACTGGTTCGGCGAAGGCGGCGACATGAGCCCGGATGAATTCGGCGTATGGGCTGCCGAGCAGCTGGAGAAGAAGATCCTGGAAGTCGGCGAGGACAACGTCGCCGCCTTCATCGCCGAGCCGATCCAGGGCGCCGGCGGGGTCATCATCCCGCCGGACAGCTACTGGCCGAAGGTCAAGGAGATCCTCGCCAAGTACGACATCCTGTTCGTCGCCGACGAAGTGATCTGCGGTTTCGGCCGTACCGGCGAGTGGTTCGGCTCCGACTACTACGACCTCAAGCCCGACCTGATGACCATCGCCAAGGGCCTTACCTCCGGTTACATCCCCATGGGCGGTGTGATCGTGCGTGACACCGTGGCCAAGGTGCTCAGCGAAGGCGGTGACTTCAACCACGGCTTCACCTACTCCGGCCACCCGGTGGCGGCCGCGGTGGGCCTGGAAAACCTGCGCATCCTGCGCGACGAGAAGATCGTCGAGAAGGCGCGCACGGATGTGGCACCGTACTTGCAAAAACGTCTGCGGGAACTGCAGGACCACCCATTGGTGGGCGAGGTTCGCGGCCTGGGCCTGCTCGGCGCGATCGAGCTGGTCAAGGACAAGGCCACCCGCAGCCGCTACGAAGGCAAAGGCGTGGGCATGGTGTGCCGCAACTTCTGCTTCGAAAACGGCCTGATCATGCGTGCCGTAGGCGACACCATGATCATTGCACCACCCCTGGTAATCAGCCACGCAGAGGTCGACGAGCTGGTGGAAAAGGCGCGCAAGTGCCTGGACTTGACCCTCGAAGCGATCCAGTGAGCCTTTGCTAGGCTAGCGTTGTGACATTAGTTGGTTACAAGGGGCTGCTTTCCTTGAAACAGCGCCTTGTAACTTGCCAGACTAGCGACTGTTTCAGTCGCCCAACGCGTGTACTGCGGGACCTGGCAGCTGAACGGATGGCTAATCAAAAAAATCTGGAGCATGACGCATGAATAAAATGGGCAAGACGTTGCTGGCCGCCGCCCTGATGGGTGCCATGGCGACCGCGGTTCAGGCTGAAGACAAGGTATTGAACGTCTACAACTGGTCGGACTACATCGCTCCGGACACCATCGCCAAGTTCGAAAAGCAGACCGGCATCAAGGTCAAGTACGACGTCTTCGACAGCAATGAAACCCTGGAAGCCAAGCTGCTGGCGGGCAAGTCGGGTTATGACATCGTCGTGCCGTCCAACAACTTCCTGGCCAAGCAGATCAAGGCTGGCGTGTACGAGGAGCTCGACCGCTCCAAGCTGCCGAACTGGAAGAACCTCGACCCAGACCTGCTCAAGGCCGTTGGCGATGCCAGCGACAAGGACAACAAGCACGCCTTCCCGTACATGTGGGGCTCGATCGGCATCGGCTACAACCCGGAGAAGGTCAAGGCCGCGCTGGGCGTGGACAAGATCGACTCGTGGGATGCCGTGTTCAAGCCTGAGAACATCGCCAAGCTCAAGAGCTGCGGCGTGAGCTTCCTGGATGCACCGACCGAAATGCTGCCGGCCGCGCTGCACTACCTGGGCAAGCCGACCACCAGCACCAGCAAGGAAGACCTGAAGGCGGCCGAGGACCTGTTCCTGAGCATCCGTCCTTCGATCACCTACTTCCACTCGTCCAAGTACATCGGCGACCTGGCCAACGGCAACATCTGCGTGGCCGTCGGTTACTCGGGTGACGTCGAGCAGGCCAAGGCCCGCGCCCACGAGGCCGGCGACAAGGTCAAGGTGGACTACATCATTCCGAAAGAAGGCGCCGGTACCTTCTACGACATGGTCGCCATCCCCAAAGATGCCGAACACAAGGACGCGGCCTACAAGTTCATGGACTTCCTGATGCAGCCGGAAGTCATGGCCGAAATCACCAACGCCGTGCGCTTCCCGAACGGCAACGAGGCCGCTACCCCGTTGGTCGACAAGGCCATCACCAGCGACCCGAGCATCTACCCGCCGGCTGACGTGAAGAAACAGCTGTACGCGATCGCAGCCCCCGAAGCTGCCGCCCAGCGTGCCATCACCCGCAGCTGGACCAAGATCAAGTCGGGCAAGTAAGCCCGATGCAACACCTCCAGGCCGGGGTTTTCCGGCCTGGAGCCAGTGAATGGCAATTGATGATTGCGGCATCGAAGCTGCGAAGGTAAGTTGCGCGCCGGTTTTGCCTGCGCAGCAGCACTGCGCCGTTACCAAGGCACTGATTGTGAGGACCACCCACTTGTCTATTTCTGTATTGCGCAAGGCCTTGATGGCCGGTGCGGGCCTGACGCTGGCATGCAGCGTCCAAGCGGCGCCTACGGTGCATTTCTACAACTGGTCGGACTACATCGGCCCGAACACACTCGCGGACTTCGAAAAAGCCACCGGCATCAAGCCTGTGCAAGACGTTTTCGACTCCAACGAAACCCTGGAAGGCAAACTGCTGGCCGGCAACACCGGCTATGACGTGGTGGTGCCGTCCAACCATTTCCTCGGCAAGCAGATCAAGGCGGGCGCCTTCCAGAAGCTCGACAAGAACCTGCTGCCCAATTATTCCAACCTCGACCCGTCGCTGATGAAGCGCCTGGAAAAGAACGACCCCGGCAACCAGTACGCCGTGCCTTACCTGTGGGGCACCAACGGCATCGGTTACAACGTCGACAAGGTCAAGGCCGCGCTGGGCGTGGACACCATCGACTCCTGGGCCGTGCTGTTCGAGCCCGAGAACATGAAGAAGCTCTCCAAGTGCGGTGTGGCCTTCCTCGACTCGGCTGACGAAATGCTCCCGGCGGTGCTCAACTACATGGGCCTGAACCCCAACAGCACCGACCCCAAGGACTATGAAAAGGCCGAGAAGAAGCTGCTGGCGGTACGCCCGTATGTGACCTACTTCCACTCGTCCAAGTACATCACCGACCTGGCCAACGGCGACATCTGCGTCGCGGCAGGTTTCTCCGGCGATGTGTTCCAGGCCAAGGCCCGCGCCGAAGAGGCGAAGAAGGGTGTGAACCTGGCCTACGCGATTCCCAAGGAAGGCGGCAACCTCTGGTTCGATGTGCTGGCGATCCCCAAGGATGCCAAGAACGTCAAAGAGGCCCACGCCTTCATCAACTATTTGCTGAAACCTGAGGTTATCGCCCAGGTCAGTGATTACGTCGGTTACGCCAACCCGAACCCCAAGGCTGGCGACCTGATGGACCAGGCCGTGAGGACTGACGCCGCGGTATACCCACCGCAGGAAGTGCTGGACAAGATGTTCGTCAACAGTGAGTTGCCACCCAAGGTGCAACGTTTGATGACCCGTAGCTGGACCAAGGTCAAGTCGGGCAAGTAACAATCCAGGCCCGCCACTGACGCAGCGGCGGGCAACAAAATCTTGTTGGGAGTTTCACTCATGGCAGTTGCCTCCGGTGCCTATAAGAAAGCCCTCGAGGGTGGCCAGCAACCCAAGCAGGTGCTGGTCAAGATCGACCGGGTCACAAAAAAATTCGACGAAACGGTAGCCGTGGACGATGTGTCCCTGGAAATCCGCAAAGGCGAGATCTTCGCCCTGCTGGGTGGCTCCGGTTCTGGCAAATCGACCTTGCTGCGTATGCTCGCTGGCTTCGAGCGCCCGACTGAAGGGCGGATTTTCCTCGATGGCGTCGACATCACCGACATGCCGCCCTACGAGCGGCCGATCAACATGATGTTCCAGTCCTACGCACTGTTCCCGCACATGACCGTGGCGCAGAACATCGCCTTCGGCCTGCAGCAGGACCGCATGGCCAAGTCCGAGATCGACGCCCGCGTGGCCGAGATGCTCAAGCTGGTGCACATGACCCAGTACGCCAAGCGCAAGCCGCACCAGCTCTCCGGTGGCCAGCGCCAGCGTGTGGCCCTGGCCCGTTCGCTGGCCAAGCGCCCGAAACTGCTGCTGCTCGACGAGCCGATGGGTGCCCTGGACAAGAAGCTGCGTTCGCAGATGCAGCTGGAACTGGTGGAAATCATCGAGCGCGTGGGCGTGACCTGCGTGATGGTGACCCACGACCAGGAAGAGGCCATGACCATGGCCCAGCGCATCGCCATCATGCACCTGGGCTGGATCGCCCAGATCGGCTCGCCAGTGGACATCTACGAGACCCCCACCAGCCGCCTGGTGTGCGAGTTCATCGGCAACGTCAACCTGTTCGAGGGTGAAGTGGTCGACGACGCCGAAGGCCACGCGATCATTGCCAGCCCGGAACTGGAGCGCAAGATCTACGTCGGCCACGGCATCACCACCTCGGTGGAAGACAAGCACATCACCTACGCCCTGCGCCCGGAAAAGCTGCTGGTCACCACCACGCAGCCGGACTTCGAGCACAACTGGTCGCGCGGCAAGGTCCACGACATCGCCTACCTGGGCGGCCACTCGGTGTTCTACGTCGAGCTGCCGAGCGGCAAGGTGGTGCAGTCGTTCGTCGCCAACGCCGAGCGCCAGGGCACCCGGCCGACCTGGGGCGATGAAGTGTACGTGTGGTGGGAAGACGACAGCGGCGTGGTACTGCGGTCATGAAACTTCGCAAGCTCAAGCGAGCCTTCCAGCGCCTTACCCCGGAGGGGCGGCATGTGGTGATCGGCGTGCCGTTCATCTGGCTGTTCCTGTTTTTCATGCTGCCGTTCTTCATCGTCCTGAAGATCAGCTTCGCCGAAGCCGACGTGGCGATCCCGCCTTACACCGAGATCTACACCTACGTCGAAAGCAAGGTCCAGCTGGTGCTGAACCTGGCCAACTACGGGCTGCTGACCGAGGATGAGCTGTACATCTCGGCCTACCTCGGCTCGTTGAAGATGGCGTTCTTCAGCACCATCCTCTGCCTGCTGATCGGCTACCCGATGGCCTACGCCATCGCCAACGCCAAGAAGGAAACCCAGACGGTCCTGCTGCTGCTGATCATGATGCCGACCTGGACCGCGATCCTGATCCGCGTCTACGCCTGGATGGGGATCCTCAGCAACAACGGCCTGCTCAACGCCTTTTTGATGTGGATCGGCCTGATCGACCAGCCGCTGCAGATCCTCAACACCAACCTGGCGGTGTACATCGGCGTGGTCTATTCGTACCTGCCGTTCATGATCCTGCCGCTGTTCGCCAACCTGGTGAAGCACGACCCGAGCCTGCTCGAAGCTGCATCGGACCTGGGTTCGAGCACCTTCAACAGCTTCTGGAAGATCACCGTGCCGCTGTCGAAGAACGGCATCATCGCTGGCTGCATGCTGGTGTTCATCCCGGTGGTGGGCGAGTTCGTGATTCCTGAACTGCTCGGCGGCCCGGAAACCCTGATGATCGGCAAGGTGCTCTGGCAAGAGTTCTTCAACAACCGTGACTGGCCGGTGGCATCCGCCCTGGCAGTGGTGATGCTGGCGATCCTGATCGTGCCGATCCTGCTGTTCAACCGCAGCCAGGCCAAAGAAATGGAGGGCAGAGCATGAAGCGCTTCGGTTTCTCCAAGCTGATGCTGGTGCTCGGCTTGCTGTTCATCTACCTGCCGATGCTGATCCTGGTGATCTACTCGTTCAACGCCTCGAAGCTGGTGACGGTGTGGGGCGGCTGGTCGGTGAAGTGGTACGTCGGCCTGCTCGACAACACCCAGCTGATGGGTTCGGTGATGCGCTCGCTGGAAATCGCCTGCTACACGGCGGTGGCGGCAGTGGCGCTGGGTACCCTGGCGGCCTTCGTGCTGACCCGGGTCACCCGCTTCAAGGGCCGCACGCTGTTCGGTGGCCTGGTCACCGCGCCGCTGGTAATGCCCGAGGTGATCACCGGCCTGTCGCTGTTGCTGCTGTTCGTGGCCATGGCGCAGATGATCGGCTGGCCGCAGGAGCGTGGCATCGTCACCATCTGGATCGCCCACACCACGTTCTGCGCCGCCTATGTGGCGGTGGTGGTGTCGGCGCGCCTGCGCGAGCTGGACTTGTCGATCGAGGAAGCGGCGATGGACCTGGGTGCCAAGCCGTGGAAGGTGTTCTTCCTGATCACCATCCCGATGATCGCGCCGTCGCTGGCGGCGGGCGGCATGATGTCGTTCGCCCTGTCGCTGGATGACCTGGTTCTGGCCAGCTTCGTGTCCGGGCCGGGTTCGACCACCCTGCCGATGGAAGTGTTCTCTGCGGTGCGCCTTGGCGTGAAGCCGGAGATCAACGCGGTGGCCAGCCTGATCCTGCTGTCGGTGTCGCTGGTGACCTTCTTCGTCTGGTACTTCAGCCGCCGGGCCGAGGAACGTCGTCGCAAGGCGATCCAGCAAGCCATTGAGGAAGGCGCTGCGGCCAACGTGTCGTCGCCGCAGGTCAAGCGCCCGATGCCTGCTGCGGCATCGGTCTGATCGATCACAAAGGGCCGCATTGCGGCCCTTTGTGTATCTGCAGCGTTCCGGTCGTTCGTGAAATCGAGCGCCACATCCCCTCCAACACCCAACTGATCCCCATCAGTGCCGTTTATCGAACCCTGAACTACGCTGACAGTCGCATCTCACAAATCATTTGTGCGCAAGCTAGGAGCCTGCATGAGGGTGACGCGTCCACTGTTACTGGCAGGCCTGGGCCTGCTGTACCTGCTAACAGGCTGTAGCAAGGAACAACCCCCGGAGCCCAAGCCTCGGGTCGGGGTGCTGCAGGTTCAACCCACCGATTTTGCAGCCAGGGTGACCCTCACCGGCGATGTCCAGGCGCGGGTACAGACCGACCTCTCCTTCCGCGTGGGCGGCAAGATCATTTCGCGCAGCGTCGATGTGGGCGATCACGTCAAGGCCAACCAGGTGCTGGCGCGGCTCGACCCCAAGGACCTGCAGAACAACGTCGACTCGGCCAAGGCCGAGGTGTTCGCCGCCCAGGCGCGGGTGACGCAGACCAGCGCGGCGTTCGTGCGCCAGCAAAAGCTGCTGCCCAAGGGCTACACCAGCCAGAGCGAATACGACTCCGCCGAGGCCGCGCTGCGCAGCAACCAGAGCGCGCTCAAGGCGGCCCAGGCGCAACTGGCCAACGCCAACGAGCAATTGAGCTACACCGCCCTGATGTCCGAAGCCGATGGCGTCATCACCGAGCGCCAGGCCGAGGTCGGCCAGGTGGTGCAGGCGACCATGCCGATCTTCAGCCTGGCCCGCGATGGCGACCGGGATGCGGTGTTCAACGTCTACGAGTCGCTGCTGGTGGCGCCACCCAGCGAAGCCGGGGTCATCGTCAGCCTGCTGGACGACCCCAAGGTCCAGGCCCAGGGGTTCGTGCGCGAAATCACCCCGACGGTTTCGGCGCAAAGTGGCACGGTGCAGGTCAAGGTGGGCCTGCGCAACGTGCCAGCGGGCATGCAGCTGGGCTCGCCGGTGACCGCCACGGCCAATACCCAGGGGCGGCCGAGCATCGAGCTGCCCTGGGCGGCCCTGACCAAGGCCGTGCACGAGCCGGCCGTGTGGGTGGTGGGCGAGGGCGACAAGGTCGAATTGCGCAAGGTCCAGGTCACCCGCTACCTCACCGGCAAGGTGGTCATCGCCCAAGGCATCAAGGGTGGTGAAACCGTGGTGGTCAGCGGCGGCCAGCTGCTTCATCCGGGCATGGAAGTTGAAAAGGTCGATGCCAAGGACGGGGGGGCTGCACCATGAAGCGGATGATGTGTGTACTCGCCACCGGCTTGCTGCTGACGGCCTGTGGCAAGCAAGAGGCGCCACCCGAGGCGGTGCGGCCGGTGCTTTCGACCCTGGTCGAGGCCCAGGCCCAGGCGCAGTTGGGGCGCTTCGCCGGGACCATCCAGGCGCGCTTCGAAAGCACCCTGGGCTTTCGCGTATCGGGGCGCATCGCCCGGCGCTGGCTCGACGTGGGCGCCTCGGTCAAGCCCGGCGACATCCTCGCCACCCTCGACCCCACCGACCAACAGAACCAGTTGCGCGCGGCCGAAGGCGACCTGGCCAAGATCCAGGCGCAGTGGATCAACGCCCAGGCCAATGCCCGCCGGCAACAGCAGCTGTATGACCGCGGCGTCGGCGCCCAGGCCCAGCTGGACATCGCCCAGACCGACCTGAAAACCACTGGCGCCAGCCTGGAGCAGGCCCGCTCGGCAGTCAGCCAGGCCCGCGACCAGCTCGACTACAGCACCTTGCGCAGCGACCATGCGGCAGTCATCACCGCCTGGCAGGCCGAAGCCGGGCAGACCGTCACGGCCGGCCAGGCGGTGGTCACCCTGGCCCGGCCAGACGTCAAGGAAGCGGTGATCGACCTGCCGATCGGCATTGCCGAAGCCTTGACCAAGAACCTCACCTTCACCGTCGCCTCGCAGCTCGACAGCAGCATCAACACCACCGCCACCCTGCGTGAGCTGGAGCCCCAGGCCGACGCCGCCACCCGCACCCGGCGCGCCCGCCTGACCCTGGCCAACACCCCTGACGCCTTCCACCTGGGCACCGCCATCAGCGTCACCCTGACCTCGGCGATTTCCCCGCGCAGCGAGCTGCCGCTGAGCGCGCTGCTCGAGCACGACGGCAAGACCCAGGTGTGGGTGATTGACCCGCAGCAGAAAACGGTCGCCACCCGTGACGTGGCCCTGATCGAGCGCACGGCCGACAGCATCGTGCTGGCGTCCGGCGTCCAACCCGGCGAGCGTGTGGTCACCGCTGGCGTCAACAGCCTCAAGCCTGGCCAGAAGGTCACATTCGACGAGGATGCACAATGAAAGGAAGCTTCAACCTCTCCGAATGGGCGCTGCGCCATCAGTCGTTCGTCTGGTACCTGATGTTCGTCGGCCTGCTGATGGGCATTTTTTCCTACTTCAACCTGGGGCGCGAGGAAGACCCCTCGTTCACCATCAAGACCATGGTCATCCAGACCCGCTGGCCGGGCGCGACCCAGGACGAAACCCTGTACCAGGTCACCGACCGCATCGAGAAAAAGCTCGAGGAGCTCGATTCGCTCGACTACACCAAGAGCTACACCCGCCCCGGCGAATCGACGGTCTACGTCTACCTGCGCGACACCACCAAGGCCGCCGACATCCCGGAAATCTGGTACCAGGTGCGCAAGAAGATCCAGGACATCCGCGGCCAGTTCCCGCAAGGCATCCAGGGCCCGGCGTTCAACGACGAGTTTGGCGACGTGTATGGCTCGATCTACGCCTTCACCGCCGACGGCATGACCCTGCGGCAACTGCGCGACTACGTGGAGCAGGCCCGCGCCGAAGTGCGCGAGGTGCCCAACATCGGCAAGATCGAGCTGGTCGGCACCCAGGACGAAGTGCTCTACCTGAAGTTCTCCACGCGCAAACTGGCGGCCCTGGGCATCGACCAGCGCCAGGTCATGCAGGCCCTGCAACAGCAGAACGCGGTGACCCCGGCCGGGGTGATCGAGGCCGGCCCCGAGCGCATCTCGGTGCGCACCACCGGGCAGTTCGCCTCGGAAAAAGACCTGCAGACGGTCAACCTGCGCATCAACGACCGCTTCTTCCGCTTGAGCGATATCGCCGATATCGAGCGCGGCTACGTCGACCCGCCTTCGCCGATGTTCCGCTACAACGGCCAGACCGCCATTGGCCTGGCCATCGGCATGAAGGCCGGCGGCAACATCCAGGTGTTCGGCGCGGCGCTGAAGAAGAAGATGGACAGCGTGGTCAACGACCTGCCGGTGGGCATTGGCGTGCACACCGTCTCTGACCAGGCGGTGGTGGTCAAGGAGGCGGTTGGCGGCTTCACCAGCGCCCTGTTCGAGGCGGTGGTCATCGTGCTGGCGGTGAGCTTCGTCAGCCTCGGCGTGCGCGCCGGGCTGGTGGTGGCCTGCTCGATCCCGCTGGTGCTGGCCATGGTCTTCGTGTTCATGGAGTACAGCGGCATCACCATGCAGCGGATTTCCCTGGGGGCGCTGATCATCGCCCTGGGCCTGTTGGTGGACGATGCGATGATCACCGTGGAGGTGATGGTCACACGCCTGGAAATGGGCGAGAGCAAGGAGCAGGCGGCAACCTTCGCCTACACCTCCACGGCCTTCCCCATGCTTACCGGCACCCTGGTGACGGTGGCCGGCTTCGTGCCGATCGGCCTCAACGCCAGCTCGGCCGGTGAGTACACCTACACCCTGTTCGCGGTGATCGCCGTGGCGCTGATCGTGTCGTGGGTGGTTGCGGTGTTCTTCGCCCCGGTGCTGGGCGTGCATATCCTCAAGGCCGACAAGCTCAAGGCCCATGAGGCCGAGCCGGGCCGGGTAGGGCGGGCGTTCGAGGGCGGGCTGCTGTGGTGCATGCGCAACCGCTGGCTGACCATCATCGGCACTATCGTGCTGTTCGTGCTCTCGCTGGTGTGCATGCGCTTCGTGCAGAACCAGTTCTTCCCGTCTTCGGACCGCCCGGAAATCCTCGTCGACCTCAACCTGCCGCAGAACGCCTCGATCGAGGAAACGCGCAAGGTGGTCGACCGCCTCGAGGCGCGCATCAAGGACGACCCGGACCTGGTGCGCTGGAGCACCTACATCGGCCAGGGCGCGATCCGCTTCTACCTGCCCCTGGACCAGCAGCTGCAGAACCCCTACTACGCCCAGCTGGTGATCGTCAGCAAGGGCTTCGAGGAACGCGCGGGCATGATGGCGCGCCTGCAGAAGCTGCTGCACGAAGAGTTCGTCGGCATCGGCACCAACGTCCAGTCGCTGGAAATGGGCCCGCCGGTAGGGCGGCCGATCCAGTACCGGGTCAGTGGCAAGGACATCGACCAGGTGCGCAAGCACGCCATCGACCTGGCCACGCTGCTCAACAGCGACGAGCACATCGGCGAGATGATCTACGACTGGAACGAGCCAGGCAAAGTGCTGCGCATCGAGATCGCCCAGGACAAGGCGCGCCAGCTGGGCCTGTCGTCCGAGGACGTGGCCAACGTGATGAACAGCATCGTCAGCGGCGCGCCGGTGACCGAGGTCAACGACAACATCTACCTGATCGATGTGGTCGCCCGGGCCGTGGACAGCGAGCGGGGCTCGCCCGATACCCTGCAGAACCTGCAGATCGTCACCCCGAGCGGCACCTCGATACCGCTGCTGGCCTTCGCCACCGTGCGCTACGAGCTCGAGCAGCCATTGGTGTGGCGCCGCGATCGCAAGCCGACCATCACCATCAAGGCGTCGGTCAATGGCGACATCCAGCCCACCGACCTGGTGGCGCTGCTGAAACCGAAGATCGATGACTTCGCCAGCAAGCTGCCGGTCGGCTACGAGGTGCAGACCGGCGGTACCGTGGAGGAGAGCGCCAAGGCCCAGGGCCCGATCCGCAAGGTCATCCCGCTGATGCTGTTCCTCATGGCGACCTTCCTGATGATCCAGCTGCACAGCACGCAGAAGCTGTTCCTGGTGGTCAGCGTGGCGCCGCTGGGGTTGATCGGCGTGGTGCTGGCGCTGGTGCCGACGGGCACGCCGATGGGCTTCGTGGCGATCCTCGGGATTCTGGCCCTGGCGGGCATCATCATCCGCAACTCGGTGATCCTGGTGACCCAGATCGACGAGTTCGAGGCCCAGGGCTATTCGCCCTGGGACGCGGTGGTCGAAGCCACCAACCACCGCCGTCGGCCGATCCTGCTGACGGCGGCGGCGGCGAGCCTGGGCATGATCCCGATTGCCCGCGAGGTGTTCTGGGGGCCGATGGCCTACGCCATGATCGGCGGCATCATCAGTGCAACGCTGCTGACGCTGTTGTTCCTGCCGGCGCTGTATGTGGCCTGGTACAAGATTCGCGAGCCGAACAAGGCCGATTGACAGGTGGCTGACAGGGCCCCATCGCCGGCAAGCCGGCTCCCGCAGGTACAGCACAAGCATCAAGATCAGTGTTCTATCTGTGGGAGCCGGCTTGCCGGCGATGGGGCCTTTTCGGCTAAACAAAAAAAGTTATATAAACATTCTTAAACAGTATTTTTAAGAATATCCGCGCCTCACTACTATTGCCCTCAAGCCAGGCGCAAACCCCCTTCAAACCTCTGCCCGGCACCCTTGTTCAACAGGAGAACGAGCATGAGCGCATCGCTGCGAAGCATCGACGGTCAGGACGAAGCCACCATTCTGCGTGAAATCCAGAGCGCCCTGCGCGACCTGCGTTTCGGTGCGGTGGAAATCACCGTGCACAACGCCCAGGTCGTGCAGATCGAGCGCAAGGAGAAGTTCCGCCTGCAGCAGCCCGGCAACAAGCCCGGCTGATACCGCCCCACCTTCACAACTAGAAAAATGCCAATCGGGAGCTTCACCATGTCCATCCGCCGTTATGCGCTCGCCGCCCTGGCCAGTGCCGTTTTTGCCGGTTCCGCAATCGCCAAGGACTACGAACTGCTGAACGTGTCCTACGACCCGACCCGTGAGCTGTACCAGCAGTACAACGCTGAATTCATCAAGCACTGGCAACAGGCTCACCCGGACGACAAGGTGAAGATCCAGCAGTCCCACGGTGGCTCGGGCAAGCAGGGCCGTGCGGTGATCGACGGCCTGCGCGCCGACGTGGTGACCCTGGCCCTGGCCGGCGACATCGACGAAATCGCCAAGCTCGGCAAGACCCTGCCCGAGGACTGGCAGAAGCGTCTGCCGGACGCCAGCACCCCGTACACCTCGACCATCGTGTTCCTGGTGCGCAAGGGCAACCCGAAAGGCATCAAGGACTGGGGCGACCTGATCAAGAAAGACGTCTCGGTCATCACCCCCAACCCGAAAACCTCCGGCGGCGCCCGCTGGAACTTCCTCGCCGCCTGGGCCTATGGCCTGAAGGCCGGTGGCAGCGAAGACAAGGCCAAGGCCTACGTGCAGGAGCTGTTCAAGCACGTACCGGTGCTGGACACCGGCGCCCGTGGCTCGACCATCACCTTCGTCAACAACGGCCAGGGCGATGTGCTGCTGGCGTGGGAAAACGAAGCCTTCCTGGCGCTGAAGGAAGACGGCGGCAGCGACAAGTTCGAAATCGTCGTGCCTTCGCTGTCGATCCTCGCCGAGCCGCCGGTGGCCGTGGTCGACAAGAACGCCGAGAAAAAGGGCAACGAGCAGATCGCCGAGGCGTACCTGAAGTACCTTTACAGCCCGGCCGGCCAGAAGATTGCCGCCGAGAACTTCTACCGCCCACGTGACGAGAAAGTCGCTGCCGAATTCGGCAAGCAATTCCCGAAACTGGACCTGGTCACCATCGACAAGGACTTCGGTGGCTGGAAGACTGCACAGCCCAAGTTCTTCAATGACGGCGGTGTGTTCGACCAGATTTATCAGGCACAGTAACCGGCCATGGAAAAGCGGGGCCGCGTGGCGGCCCATCGCCGGCAGGCCGGCTCCCACAAGGTTCACCGCTGACCTTCTGTGGGAGCCGGCTTGCCGGCGATGGGCTGCACGGCAGCCCCGGGATTCAGTAGCTAGCACCGGCCCGGGATTCGTCCCGGGCTTCGTGCGTTCAACCAGGGATATTTATGTCACGTCGCATTTCCCCCGTCATACCCGGCTTCGGGCTGACGCTGGGCTACACCTTGGTGTACCTCAGCCTGATCGTGCTGATACCGCTGGCGGCCATGTTCATTCATGCCTCGCAGCTCACCTGGGAGCAGTTCTGGAACATCATCAGTGCGCCGCGGGTACTCGCCGCGCTCAAGCTGAGTTTCGGCACCGCCCTGTTCGCCGCCATCATCAACGGTGTGATCGGCACCCTGATGGCCTGGGTGCTGGTGCGCTACACCTTCCCCGGGCGCAAGGTCATCGACGCCATGATCGACCTGCCGTTCGCCCTGCCCACGGCGGTTGCGGGCATCGCCCTGACGGCCCTGTACGCACCGGCAGGCTGGGTGGGCCAGTTCGCCACCGACCTGGGCTTCAAGATTGCCTACACACCGCTGGGCATCACCCTGGCGCTGACCTTCGTCACCTTGCCGTTCGTGGTGCGCACGGTGCAGCCGGTGCTTGCCGACATCCCCCGTGAAGTCGAGGAGGCGGCGGCCTGCCTGGGCGCCAAGCCGCTGCAGGTGTTCCGCCACGTACTGGCGCCGGCCCTGCTGCCGGCTTGGCTCACCGGCTTTGCGCTGGCCTTCGCCCGCGGCGTCGGCGAGTATGGCTCGGTGATCTTCATCGCCGGCAACATGCCGATGAAGACCGAGATCCTGCCGCTGCTGATCATGGTCAAGCTGGACCAGTACGACTACACCGGCGCCACCGCCATCGGCGTGCTGATGCTGGTGGTTTCCTTCATCCTGCTGCTGCTGATCAACCTGCTGCAGCGCCGCATCGAAACCCCTTGAAGGAGGCCCGGCTATGTCCAGTTCATCCCTGAGCGCCAGTGCCGCCGCCAATGCCGCGCGGCGTGGCAGTTCCACTTCGCGGCGCATCCTGATCGGCCTTGGCTGGCTGGTGTTCGCGCTGTTCTTGCTGCTGCCGCTGGTGATCGTGGTGTCGCAGGCGCTGAAGAACGGCTTCGGCACCTTCTTCGAGGCGATCTTCGAGCCCGACGCCTTGTCGGCCCTGCGCCTGACCCTGCTGGCGGTGGCGATTTCGGTGCCACTGAACCTGGTGTTCGGCGTCAGCGCCGCCTGGTGCGTGAGCAAGTACACCTTCCGCGGCAAGAGCGTGCTGGTCACCCTCATCGACTTGCCGTTCTCGGTGTCGCCGGTGATCGCCGGCCTGGTCTATGTGCTGATGTTCGGCGCCCAGGGCCTGTTCGGGCCCTGGTTGCAGGACCATGACATCCAGATCGTGTTCGCCTTGCCCGGCATCGTGCTGGCGACCATCTTCGTCACCGTGCCCTTCGTTGCCCGCGAGCTGATCCCGCTGATGCAGGAGCAAGGCACGCAAGAGGAGGAGGCCGCGCGCCTGCTGGGCGCCAACGGCTGGCAGATGTTCTGGCACGTGACCTTGCCCAACATCAAGTGGGGCCTGATCTACGGCGTGGTGCTGTGCACCGCGCGGGCCATGGGCGAGTTCGGCGCGGTGTCGGTGGTGTCCGGCCACATTCGCGGCGTGACCAACACCTTGCCGCTGCACGTGGAGATCCTCTACAACGAGTACAACCATGTCGCGGCCTTCAGCGTGGCCAGCCTGCTGCTGATCCTGGCGCTCTTCATCCTGCTGCTCAAGCAGTGGAGCGAGAACCGTATTAACCGCCTGCGCCATAGCGCCGCGGAGGAATGATTCATGTCGATCGAAGTTCGTAACGTCAGCAAGCGCTTCAACAGCTTCCAGGCCCTGGACAACATCAACCTGGATATCCACAGCGGCGAGCTGGTGGCCCTGCTCGGCCCCTCCGGCTGCGGCAAGACCACGCTGCTGCGCATCATCGCCGGCCTGGAAACCCCGGACGACGGCAGCATCGTGTTCCATGGCGAGGACGTGTCCGGCCATGACGTGCGCGATCGCAACGTCGGTTTCGTGTTCCAGCACTACGCGCTGTTCCGCCACATGAGCGTGTTCGACAACGTCGCCTTCGGCCTGCGCATGAAGCCCAAGGGCGAGCGCCCGAGCGAGAGCAAGATTGCCGAAAAGGTGCATGAGCTGCTGAACATGGTGCAGCTGGACTGGCTGTCCGACCGCTACCCCGAGCAGCTTTCCGGTGGCCAGCGCCAGCGTATCGCCCTGGCCCGCGCCCTGGCGGTGGAGCCCAAGGTGCTGCTGCTCGACGAGCCGTTCGGCGCCCTCGATGCCAAGGTGCGCAAGGAGCTGCGCCGCTGGCTGGCGCGCCTGCACGAGGACATCAACCTGACCTCGGTGTTCGTTACCCACGACCAGGAAGAGGCCATGGAAGTGGCAGACCGCATCGTGGTGATGAACAAGGGCGTGATCGAGCAGATCGGCTCGCCCGGCGAGGTGTACGAGAAGCCGGCCAACGACTTCGTCTACCACTTCCTCGGCGACTCCAACCGCCTGGCGTTGAGCGAAGGGCAGCACGTGCTGTTCCGCCCGCACGAGGTGTCGCTGTCGCGTCATGAAACCGAGGGCCACCATGCTGCCGAGGTGCGTGATATTCGCCCGCTCGGGGCTACCACGCGGGTGACCTTGAAGGTGGAAGGGCAGAGCGAGCTGATCGAGGCCGAGGTGGTCAAGGACCACGACAGCCTGACCGGGCTGGCGCGTGGCGAGACGCTGTTCTTCCGGCCGAAGGTGTGGCAGAAGGTGGCGGATATCTGAGCCAGCTGTGAATGAAGAACCCGGGCATGGTCCCGGGTTTTTTATTGCCTGGGCGTTTGTTGGGGCTGCCTTGCAGCCCATCGCCGGCAAGCCGGCTCCCACAGCTGCAGCGCCGGTCCCTGTGGGAGCCGGCTTGCCGGCGATCGAGGGCAGAGCCCTCGCAGCAATCCCATGCCTTGCACGAATATTTCAAATGCCTCGAATGCATGCTGTTCTGGCCATTCGCTCCAACCCCACGAACGGCGCGGCTTTGCAACATCTGGCAAAATTCTATATGCGCAAATGATCTAGCTTTAATTTTAAACATTACTTTAAGAGATAAGCCCCTGGCCCCGATGATTCAGCCACACACCTGAATCAAGAACCCCCAGGAGTTTGATCAAATGGGTAATGTCCAAACGGCCGTGAGGGCCTACGACCAGCCATGGCGCCCGGCCCCGGGTGACCTGGTCGAGCTCGGACGGACGCTACGCCAGCCATTGGGCCAGCTGCGCCTGCAACGCACCCCGGTCAGTGGCCTCAAGCGCCGCGACAAGCTGGCGCTGGCCTTGCTGGTGCTGGCCCTGCATGGCGCCGCCGCCTACTGGGTCAGCCAGGCGCCGACGCCCGCGCTGCCGGTGGTGCCGCCGCAGGTTCCACCGATGACCATCGAGTTCGCCGCCCCAGCGCCGCCGGTGGTCGAGCCGCCGCCACCTGCCCCGGCTCCGCCGGTGGTAGAGCCGCCACCGCCGGTGGTCGACGAGCTGGCCGCCAAGCCCAAACCCAAGCCAAAACCGCTGCCCAAGCCTGTGGCCAAGCAGCCACCCAAACCACAGCCCAAGCCGGTCGAAGCGCCGCCCCCGGCACCGGTCGCGGCCCCGGCACCGCCCGCGCCACCGGCGCCTGCGCCGGTCACGCCAGCTTCGGCCAACGCCGCCTACCTGAAGAACCCGGCGCCGGAATACCCGCAGATGGCCCAGCGCCGTGGCTGGGAAGGCACCGTGCTGCTGCGCGTGGAGGTGTTGCCCAGCGGCAAGCCGGGGCAGATCCAGATCCAGAAAAGCAGCGGCCGCGACGCCCTCGACGCCGCCGCCCTGGCCGCGGTCAAGCGCTGGAGCTTCGTGCCCGCCAAGCAGGGCGACGTGGCCCAGGCCGGCTGGGTCAGCGTGCCGATCGATTTCAAGCTTCGCTAACTTTTTCGCAGAACACAGGAAGACATCATCATGAGCCTGCTGGCATCCCCCCTCGAATCCGTTGAAAGCGCAGTCATCTGGCTGCTGGTCGGTTTTTCCGTCGTCACCTGGGGCCTGGCCCTGGTCAAGGTCGTGCAGTTCGTGCGGCTCAAGCGCCAGGACAAACGCTTCCACCAGCAGTTCTGGGCGGCGTCGAGCCTGGACTCGGCTGCCGAAATCAGCCACGAGTCACCGGGCCCGGCCGCCCGCGTGGCGCAGTCCGGTTATGCCGCAATTGCCGTCGGCGATACCCAGGCCAGCGACCTGAGCCAGGCCATCAACCACCAGGACCGTCTCGAACGCGCCCTGCGCCAGCAGATCGTGCGCGAGCGCCGTTCGCTGGAAACCGGCCTGGCCGTGGTCGCCAGTATCGGCAGCACCTCGCCCTTCATCGGCCTGTTCGGCACGGTGTGGGGCATCATGGAGGCGCTCAAGGGCATCAGCGCGGCCGGCTCGGCCAGCCTGGAAACCGTGGCCGGGCCGATCGGCGCGGCGCTGGTGGCGACCGGTGTCGGTATCGCCGTCGCGGTGCCTGCGGTGCTGGTCTACAACTACTTCCTGCGCCGCCTCAAGCTGACCGCCGCCGACCTCGATGACTTCGCCCACGACTTCTACAGCCTGGCCCAGAAGAGTGCCTTCCGCGTGCTGGTGCACCCGGCGGTGCACAAGGCCCAGGCCGGCTTCACCCAGCCTGTGAAGGAGGCGTCCTGACATGGCCTTTTCGACCCAGGACAGCGACGAAGTCCTCAGTGAGATCAACGTGACACCGCTGGTCGACGTGATGCTGGTGCTGCTGGTGGTGTTCATCGTCACCGCGCCGCTGCTGACCAACGCCATCCCCATCAACCTGCCCAAGACCGAGGCCGTGGCCCCGGTGGAGCAGAAGGACCCGCTGGTGGTGAGCATCGACGGCGACGGCAAGCTGTTCATCAACAAGGACGAGATCCAGCCCCAGTCGCTGGAAGCCAACCTCAAGGCGGCCAAGGACAAGGACGCGCAAGTGCGCGTGCAGCTCCAGGCCGACGACGGCGTGAATTACGGCGAAGTGGCGCGCGCCATGGCGGCCATCGAACGTGCCGGCATCAGCAAGCTGGCGGTGATCACCGCGCGCTGACCGGGCAACCCTCTTCAGGCAAGTGCTTAGGGCCATATCTCTTGGCAGGGGATGGCCCTTTTTTTATTGATGCGGGTCAGTACTTTTGATGTTTTGGTTATTAATAAATAGCTTCTTATTCCTTTACTGATATAACTGCCGCCCTATACTGGACCGCAAGCACGCAAACTTACTGGAGGCGTCCCCATGCGCAATGAGTCGATTCGTTACCTGATTGTGCCGGGCTGGCAAGGATCGCCAGACAATCATTGGCAAAGCCACTGGCAGCGCAGCCTGCCCAACAGCGCCCGGGTCGAGCAGCACGACTGGCTGACCCCGCAGCGCCACGACTGGGTGCAGGCACTGGAGCAGGCCATCGCCGCCGAACCTTCGCCGGTGATCCTCATCGCCCACAGCCTGGGCTGCATCACCGTTGCCCATTGGGCGGCGCAGGCCAGCCCGGCATTGCTGCGCCGCGTTCGCGGTGCGTTGCTGGTGGCGCCGGCGGACGTCGAGCGCCCGACCTGCGCACCGGCCTTGCGCAACTTTGCGCCGATCCCGCAGCAGGCCTTGCCGTTCCCAAGCCAGGTGGTCAGTTCGGACAACGACCCCGCCGTCAGCGTGCCGCGCGCGCTGTACCTGGCCCAGGCCTGGGGCGCGGAAGCCGGGCTGCTGAGCAATGCCGGGCACATCAACGTCAAGTCCGGGCATGAGCGCTGGGAGCAGGGCTTCGCCTACCTGTATCGCCTGCAGAGCCGGGTCGAACAGCGTGCGCTGCGTCGCGCCTGATCCACCCCTACCGATCACCTTTGCCTGACGCCCGGCCACCTACAGCCCGGGGCGGGAGTTACGCATGACTTTTCAAAACCCCTTTGGCCAGCCGCTGCTGACCTTCCCCGAACTGGACAAAAGCCCGCTGAGCATCCGCGCCAAGGCCCTGGTGTTCATCGACCCCCGCTCGCAGCAACTGCGCCAGGCGCTGGAGCGGCTGGCGCCGCAAGCATTGCCGGTGTTGATCCGCGGCGAGACCGGCACCGGCAAGGAATTGCTGGCGCGGCAGATCCACCGCGCCAGCGACCGGGCAGGGCTGTTCGTGTCGGTCAACTGCGCCGCCATCAGCCCGACCTACGCCGATGCCGAGCTGTTCGGCTACAGCGCCGGGGCCCAGGGTGGCACCGCCAGCAGCCGCGCCGGCTGGTTCGGTTCGGCCAACGGCGGCACCTTGTACCTGGATGAAATCGCCGACCTGCCGCTGGAGATCCAGGGCAAGTTGCTGGCAGCGCTGGAAAACCGCGAAGTCACCCGGGTGGGCGCGCAGCAGCCGCAGGCGGTGGATGTGCGCCTGGTGGCCGCCACCAGCATCGACCTGGCGCGGGTAGTGCGTGCCGGGCGCTTCAACGAGCGCTTGTACCAGTACCTGCTCGAAGGCGCCCTGGAGTTGCCGCCGCTGCGCGAGCGGCGCGGCGATATCCTGCCGCTGGCCGAGTACTTCGTGGGCATCTACTGCGTGCGCCTGCAGCGCTCGCTGCCGCTGATCAGCGAAGCCGCGCAACAGCTGCTGGAGGCCCATGCCTGGCCGGGCAACACCCGCGAACTGGAGAACGTCATCCACTTCGCCTTGCTGGTCAATGACAGCGAAGAGATCCAGCCCGAAGACCTCGACCTGCCGGACCTGGCGCGCTAGACATCGGTATAAGCGAATGCCGTGATGGCTATTTGTTTTCGGAATAAGCAGCGAATTAAAAGATATTGTTCCGGAATAAAAAATCTCGGTATTGTCCGCCTCACGCTCCCGGGTGAACCGGTTGGGCAACCGACTTTTTGCCATCGCCGATGGCCAGAAACAGAACAAGGACCACCATGAACAAGACCCTGCTGACCACGGCCCTGGCCGCTGCCCTGTCGTTCTCCGGCCTGGCCGCCGCTGCCGAGAAACTGGTGGTTGCCGCCACCCCGGTGCCCCACGCCGAGATCCTCGAGCTGATCAAGCCAACCCTGGCCAAGGAAGGCGTGGACCTGGAAATCAAGGTCTTCACCGACTACGTGCAGCCTAACGTGCAGGTCGACCAGAAGCGCCTGGACGCCAACTACTTCCAGACCCTGCCGTACCTCAAGAGCTTCAACGAAGGCAAGGGCACTCACCTGGAAACCGTGGTAGGCGTGCACGTCGAGCCGTTTGGTGGCTACTCGAAGAAGATCAAGAGCCTGTCCGAGCTCAAGGATGGCGCCACCGTTGCCATTCCTAACGAAGGCAGCAACAGCGGCCGCGCGCTGATCCTGCTGCAGAAGGCTGGCCTGATCACCCTGAAAGACCCGAAAAACGCCCTGGCCACGCCGAAAGACATCGCCGAGAACCCGAAGAAGCTGAAGTTCCGCGAGCTGGAATCGGCCATGCTGCCGCGTGTGCTGGACCAGGTCGACCTGGACATGATCAACACCAACTACGCACTGGAAGCGGGCCTGAACCCGGCCAAGGATGCGCTGGTGATCGAGGGCAGCGACTCGCCTTACGTGAACTTCCTGGTGGCGCGCCCGGACAACAAGGACAGCGATGCGATCCAGAAGCTGGCCAAGGCCCTGACCAGCCCTGAAGTGAAGGAGTTCATCGCCAAGAAGTACAGCGGTGCGGTGCTGCCGGCGTTCTGATTTGCCTGGCTGACCCTGTAATCGAAAACGCCGGCGCATTTTGCGTCGGCGTTTTTGTTTGTGCCTGGCGGTATCGAAGGGTGGGCATTGCCGGCCCTTTCGCGGGGCAAGCCCGCTCCCACAGGTTCACTAGTAGCTTTGAAGGTGGTGGTGAACCTGTGGGAGCGGGCTTGCCCCGCGAAGGGGCCAGAACAGGCACCCCACTCAGCGTGGGCTGCCAAGCGCCCGGCGCAACGCCATCAGCCACAGAATCTGTTCATTGCGATCGGTTGAGCAGGGGCAATTCATCGTTATCGTCCTTGTTGGTTTGATGGCCTTGCAAGCCTTGTTCTAAAGCTGTTTGAGGCACCCCTGGCAGTAAAGTTTCAGTGATATCAATATGCAATAAAGGTATTTATTAAAAGTTTTTTATACCTTTAGAGTCTACTGATCGTGCACTGCGCACCCGGTAGAACTTGCCCATGCCGTACTTCCCAAACACGCTGTCGAGGCCCGTTCCATGACCTTCGACACCGCCTTCATTCTTAGTACACTTCCGGCATTCTTCAAGGCCGTGGGCGTGACCTTGCAGGTCGGCCTGATCGCCATAGCCACTTCGCTGCTGGTCGCTCTGGTCAATGCCACCCTGCTGGTCCTGCGCACGCCCTACCTGTGGCGCCTGGTGCAAGGCTACGTGGAGCTGGCGCGCAACACGCCGCTGCTGATCCAGCTGTTCTTCGTCTACTTCGCCTTGCCCAGCCTGGGCCTGAACATCTCCGGCTTCGCTGCGGCGATCATCACCATGACCTTCATGGGCGGCGCCTACCTCACCGAAGTGCTGCGCGCCGGTGTCGAGGCGGTGCCGCGTGCGCAACTGGAGTCGGGGCGCGCCATCGGCCTTTCCGAAGGCCAGCTGCTGCGCCATGTGATCCTGCCCCAGGCGGGCCTTCTGAGCCTGCCGGCGCTGTTCGCCAATTTCATCTTCCTGCTCAAGGAAACCACGGTGGTGTCGGCCGTGGCCGTGCCCGAGATTCTCTACACCACCAAGAACTACATCGCCCTGTACTACAAGACCTACGAAATGCTCGCCGTGCTGACGCTGCTCTGCGTGCTGCTGTTCCTGCCCCTGTCGCTGCTGCTGCGCTACCTGGAAAGGAGGCTGCAACATGGCCAGTTCGGCGTTTGACCTGCTGCTGGTGTCGCTGCCGCAGCTTGGCCGTGGCGCGGCGCAAACCCTGGCCATCTCGGGCCTGGGCATCGTCTTAGCGACCCTCGGTGGCGTGCTCTACGGCGTGCTGGCAACCCTCGGCAACCGCCTGCTGAACATCGCCCTGCAGGTCTACCTCGAGTTGTTCCGGGCGATCCCGGTACTGGTGTGGCTGTACCTGGTGTTCTTCGGCCTGCCGATCTTCTTCGCCCTGAGCATCCCCAGTTTCTGGTGCGCGGTGCTGGTGCTCGGGCTGTGGGGCGCCAGCGAGGTCGGCGAGGTGGTGCGCGGCGCCTTGCAATCGCTGCCGCGCGGGCAGCGTGAGGCGGGGCTGTCGATCGGCCTGTCCGGCGCCCAGCTCTACGGCCATGTGCTGCTGCCCCAGGCGCTCAAGCGCATGACCCCGCCGACCATCAACATCTACACGCGGATCATCAAGACCAGCTCGCTGGCGGTGCTGATCGGTGTGGTCGATGTCATCAAGGTGGGCCAGCAGATCATCGAGCGCACTTACGAATCGGTGCTGATCTACGGCGTGCTGTTTCTGTTCTTCTTCATCGTCTGTTACCCGCTGTCCGCCGCCTCGCGCGTGCTGGAGCGGCGCTGGGCCCACTCATGAGCGCACTGATCGAATTCCAGGGTTTCAACAAGTATTTCGGCGAGCACCAGGTGCTCAAGGATGTCGACCTCAAGGTAGAGGCCGGCGAAGTGGTGGTGATCCTCGGCCCCAGCGGCTGCGGCAAAAGCACCTTGCTGCGCTGCCTCAATGGACTGGAAGACGCGCACAGCGGCCAGCTGCGCCTGGCCGGCGAAGCGCTACTGGCACCTGACACCGACTGGCGCCAGGTGCGCCAGCGGGTGGGCATGGTGTTCCAGAGCTATCACCTGTTCGGCCACATGCGGGTGATCGACAACCTGCTGCTGGGCCCGCTCAAGGTGCAGAAGCGCGAGCGCGCCGAAGCCCAGGCCCAGGCCGAAGCCCTGCTGGCCCGCGTCGGCCTGCTGGACAAGCGCGACGCCTACCCGCGCCAGCTGTCCGGCGGCCAGCAGCAGCGCATCGCCATCGTCCGCGCGCTGTGCATGAACCCGCAGGTGATGCTGTTCGACGAGGTGACCGCTGCCCTCGACCCGGAGATGGTCAAGGAGGTGCTGCAGGTGATCCAGGGCCTGGCCCGCGACGGCATGACCTTGCTTATCGTTACCCACGAAATGGCCTTCGCCCGCGCGGTGGCCGACCGAATCGTGTTCATGGAGGCCGGCAGGATCCTTGAACAGAGCGACCCCGAGAGCTTCTTCAGCCAGCCGCGGACCGCACGAGCGCAGCAGTTCCTGGACAAATTCTCCTTCGTCGAAAGCCTGCCCACGACACTGCATAAGGAACTGTCATGAAAACTGCCCCCCTCACCAAACTGCTGGCGCCGCTGTTCGGCCTGGCCCTGCTGGCCGGCTGCAACAAGGCCGAGGAACCCGCCAAGCCTGCCGCGGCATCGCCTGCGACCAGCTACCTGGAAACCATCAAGGCGCGTGACAAGCTGATCGTCGGCGTGTTCACCGACAAGCCGCCGTTCGGCTTCGTCGATGAAAGCGGCCGCTATGTGGGTTTTGACACCGACATCGGCCGGCGCCTGGCCAAGGACCTGCTCGGCGACGAGAACAAGGTGGAGTTCGTCGCCGTCGAGCCGGCCAGCCGCATCCCGTTCCTGCAAAGCGACAAGGTCGACCTGATCCTCGCCAACATGACCGTGACACCCGAGCGCAAGGAAGCGGTGGACTTCACCAACCCCAACCTGCGCGTGGCCGTGCAGGCCATCGTCGCCGACGGCAGCGCGGTGCAGCAGCTCGATGACCTGGCCGGCAAGACCACCATCGTCACCACCGGCACCACGGCAGACATCTGGCTGAGCAAGCACCACCCGGACTGGAAGCTGCTGAAGTTCGAGAAGAACAGCGAATCGCTGCAAGCGCTGGCTGCTGGCCGTGGCGACGCCTACGCCCAGGACAACCTGATCCTGTTCAGCTGGGCCAAGCAGAACCCGGGTTACCGCGTGCTGCCGCAGCTGCTGGGCGAAGAGGCGCCGATTGCCCCGGCGGTGAAGAAGGGCAACACCGAGCTGCGTGACTGGGTGAATGCCGAGCTGGCCAAGCTGGGCGAGGAGAAGTTCCTGCTCAAGCTGTATGACCAGTATGTGCGCAAGGAACTGAGCGATGACACCAAGCCTGAGAGCGTGATCGTCGAAGGGGGCAAGTGGCAGGGTTGATCGGATGATGGGGGCCGGTTTCGGCCCCCATCTGCTCAAGCGTTGCGCGGCAACCAATCCAGCAGGAACTGGCTCACCACCTGCGGGTTCTCCAGGCTGGAGATATGCCCTGCATGGGGAATCTGCGCTGCCAGGCAGCCAATCAGCTGCGCCATTTCCAGCGACTCTTCCGGCGGGCGCGGGATGTCCTGGTCGCCGCACAGAACAATGGTGCGCTGCGCGGGCAGCTCAGCCAGGCGCGCCAGCAGATCAGGCCTGCTGAAAATCAGCCGGCCCATCGGCGCCAGGCTCTGGCGAACGGTTTCGGCGCTGCTGGCCTTGAGCGCTGCGCGAAATTGCTCGCGAACCTCGGGCACCGTCTGGCCACCGGCGTGGAAGAAAATCGGCACGATGATATCGAGCAGGGCGTCGCTGAAGCAGCCCGCTGCGCTGGCGGCATCGAGCAGGGCAAAGTATTTGAGCCGGGTCGCTTGCGGCTCTGCGCCCAGATAAGTGTCCATCAGTACCAGGCGGTCGACCCGCGCCGGATGGTCTGCGGCAAGTTCCGCACCCCACATGCCGCCGACCGACAGGCCGACCAGGTGGCACTGGGGGATGTCCAGGGCATCCAGCAATGCCAGGTGCTGGCGGGCAAGGGCGCGCATGTCGGTGGTGGTGGCCGGTGGCGCTTCGCTGTCGCCATGCCCCCACAGTTCCGGGGCGATCACCCTGAAATGGCGAGACAGCGCATCGATCTGCGGTTGCCACATGGCGGCCGACCACAAGTAGCTGTGGCCGAGCAGGATGGGGAAGCCTTGGCCCTGATCGACGTAGCTCATGCGCGCGCCGTCAATCTCGATGAAGTTCTTCTGCATTGGCGTACCTTCAGAAATTAAGGAGAGGTGCTAACGTGCCGGGCCCAAGCGTAACGTGCTCTGCGCAGGGATAATGCCCATTTGCGCCCTGGAATATCTTCCATTGATGTAGGCCTCTGCCTGGTCGGCGTAATGCTTGTCGAACGGCACCCCACTCTGCCCGACCGGGTTGCTGGTCAGCGCCTGCCCGGCGTCGGCAAAGTCGATCAGCCGCCGTGTCGAAGGCCCGTAGTTCACCGGCCAGGGCGCCGGCCCCAGCTTC
The DNA here is from genome assembly GCF_002438125.1 of Pseudomonas sp. UBA6315. Lineage (NCBI taxonomy): Bacteria > Pseudomonadati > Pseudomonadota > Gammaproteobacteria > Pseudomonadales > Pseudomonadaceae > Pseudomonas > Pseudomonas sp. UBA6315. The sequence goes on along the minus strand of NZ_DJTF01000026.1, from coordinate 7,825 downwards.
GCCGACAGGTTGTTGGGCACCTCGTGCGTGCCCGGCGCGGCAAACGGCCCGACGTTGAACAGCAGGTTCAGCGGCTTCTTCACCCCCAGCGGATGGTTGTGCGTCAGGGTGTGGGCCTTGCCCCACTGCCAGCTTGCCGGGTCGTTGCCGAAGGTTTCGCGCAAATGCTTGAGGCTTTGCTGCCAGGCCAGGCGTACCACGCTGGTGCGGTCGCTGCGCTGGTTGGCGCCCTTGGTGTTCCACCACGGCGACCCGGCGTCGGCGGCCAGGCGCGGCAGCGCGGCATCGATGGCGCGGGTACTGATCAGCACCGGGAACCAGGTGTCGCCCAGTTCGTCATGCAGCGCCGCGTATGCCAGGTCGTAGAGGAACTGGTAGAACAGCGTGGCGCTGGTGGAGTCCAGCGGGTAATCGCCGCGCCAGGCCGCCAGTTGCTCGACCAGCTCCTTTTCCTCGTCGCCCTGGGCGACCTTGCGCAAGGTCGCCAGCAGCGGCGCCAAGGTGCGCGGGCCGTAGTCGCTGGCGGTATCGAGTTGCAGCGCCTGGCTGTTGCTGGTGTCCCACTTCACCTGCGGGTCGGCCAGGTGGCGATCGAGCTGGCGGCCCCGGTCCGGCAGGTTGTAGTAACCCGGAATGCTCACCACGGCTGGCGGCTGGAAGTTGGCCGAGACGATGTAGCCACTGGCCGGGTTTTCCTGTTGCGGGTTGACGCTGAACGGGTAGAAACCCAGCTTGTCGGCCTGGGCGCTGGCGCCATCGAGGATGAACGCCGGGTTGACCCCGTCCGGGCGAATCGGCAGCTGCGCGGCGGCCCACCAGCCGATATCGCCACGTGCGTTGGCCCAGACGAAGTTGAGCCCCGGTGCCTGCACCTTGGCCGCCGCTTCGCGCATCTTGGCCAGGGTATCGGCGCGGTTGAGCTGGTAGAAGCCGTCGAGGATCGGGTTTTCGGTTTCCAGAAACGCCCACCACATGGCAATCGGCGTGGTGCCGGCCGTGGCGCCGAGCACGTCGTTGACGATCGGCCCGTGGGGCGAGCGGCGCAGGTTGATGGTGACAGGCTGCTCGCCCTTGACCGCGATCTGCTGTTGGGTCTTTTCCAGCGTGCGCCACTTGCCATCGACCAGCACTTGCTCGCTGTTGGCGGGGTTGGTCTTTTCTGCGATCAGGTCGACGTCGTCGTTCTGGAACATGGTCAGGCTCCAGCCGAAGTCGCGGTTGTGCCCGAGCAGGGCAAACGGGTTGAGCGCCTGGAAGTAGCCGTACAGGTTGAAGCCCGGCGCCGACAGCTCGGCCTCGTACCACACCGCCGGTACCGCGAAGCTGATGTGCGGGTCGCCGGCCAGCAAGGGCTTGCCGCTGCGGGTGCGGCTGCCGGAAACGGCCCAGGCGTTGCTGCCTTCGAACTGCGGGATGCCGGCGTCGCTGAGGGCCTCGTGGCTGAGGCGGGCCAGTGCTTCCAGGCTCTGCCAGTCGGCTGCCGCCAGTGGGGTGGCCAGTGCGCCGTCGGGCTGCCAGTCGAGGTCGAAGATCTTCAGGTACTGCGGGCCGAGCTGGTCGCGGATGTAGGTCAGCGCAGGTTCTGTGCGAAATGCGGCGGCGAAGCTGTAGGCCAGGTAGCCGGCGATGCTCAGGGTGTCTTCAGCGGTGAACGGCCGCGGCGTGATGCCGATCAGGTCGAATTCCATCGGCTTGCGGTGGCTGGCCTGCCAGGCATTGATGCCATCGAGGTAGGCTTGCAGCGCTTGCCAGGCGGGGGACTGGTGGTCCTGGCGCTGCACCATCAGCGCCGCCTGCTCGCGGATGCGCAGGCTGCGAAACAGCGTGTCGGTAGGCAGCAGCTTGTCGCCCAGCACCTCGGCCAGCTCGCCACGGGCCAGGCGGCGCATGATTTCCATCTGGAACAAGCGGTCCTGGGCGTGCACGTAGCCCAGGGCGCGGTACAGGTCCTGCTCGTTCTGCGCTTGCAGGTGGGGCACGCCGCGGGCGTCGTAGCGCACGGTGACCGGCGCCTGCAACCCGCTGATCGCCACCTCGCCCTCGCGTTGCGGCAGCTTGCTCTGCACGTACCAGTAACCGGCGCCGGCGGCCACTGCCACCACCGCCACGGCCAACAGGGTGAGGCTGCGCTTCATCGAAACTCCTTGTGCATTCGAGCGGAAACTGTGGTCCGATCATCGACGGATTCCGGACAGAGCATAGCCCCCACAGGAGATCCCATGTCCCTCAGCGAAAAACAGAAAATGCTCAGCGGCCAGCTCTACCACGCCGGCTGCCCCGAGCTGCAAGCCGAGCAGATTGCCAACAAGCACTGGATGCACCGTTACAACAACAGCGTCGAACTGCTCAACGACGCCCGCAACGGCCTGCTCGCCGAACACTTCGGCCATGTCGGCGAAGGCACGGTGATTCGCCCGCCGTTCTATTGCGACTACGGCTACAACATCCGCGTGGGGCGCAACTGCTTCATGAACTTCAACTGCGTGATCCTCGACGTGCTGCCGGTGCACATCGGTGACGACTGCCAGATCGGCCCTGCCGTGCAGATCTACACCGCGGACCACCCGCTGGACCCCGAAGTGCGGCGCACCGGCCTGGAAAGCGGGCGGCCGGTGAGCATCGGCAACAATGTGTGGATCGGTGGCGCGGCGATCATCCTGCCTGGCGTAAGCATCGGCGACAACGCCGTGGTGGGCGCCGGCAGCGTGGTGACCCGCGATGTGCCGGCCGGCGCCGTGGTGATGGGCAACCCGGCGCGGGTGCGTCAGCCGGCCCAGGGGCAATAGCAGCCCACCGCCAAGGTGTTGGACGCGCTGACCTGGCGGCCGTCGAGCAATGCCTTGAGGATCGGTTCGATGAAGCTGTTGCTGGCGTTGCAAACGGCGCCTTCGCTGTAGGGGCCGAAATAGGCGAGGTGGCCCTGGCGGTCCCAGATGGCCACGGCGGGGGATGCCGGCAGGTGCTCGCTGCCGGGCAGCTGGGCGATGGGCTCGAGGCTGGCGAGGTTGGCGGGCAACTGGCCGTGGGTGCCCGGCTTCTGCACGACGTGGAAGGCCACGCCTTGGCTGGCGAACTGGCTGACCAGGTCGCCCAGGTGCTGCTGGTTGCCGACGTTGCACGGGCAGGTCGGGTCCCAGAAATGCACCACGCGGATCGGGCCGGGGCCGGCGAGCTCGGCGGGCAGGCGCAGTTGGCTGCCGTCGAAGAGGGTGGCCTGGTTGTCGAAGGGGCGCAGGTAGCGGGACTGGAAGCTGGCGTACGCCTGCCAGAGGATTGCGGCGCCGAGCAGCAACGCGAGCGCGGTGAGGATTGGTTTGGCTAGGCGGGTCTGCATGGGGTGCGCTGGGGCCTTGAGGTGGATTCACTGGCCCTATCGCCGGCAAGCCGGCTCCCACAATGTTCGCGGCGAAGCGCAACCTGTGGCAGCCGGCTTGCCGGCGACAGGGCCGGTGCAGGTCTCCCAAGCTTGCCATGATGCAGCCCAGAGCTGAATATCCCAGGTCAATACTCGCTTCGCTGTGGATGTACCCATGCCTGCTGCTTTTCACCCCGACAGCCTGCGCGCCAGCCTTGCGCCCCTTGGCGCGCGTCAGCTGTTGTCTGCCGAGGCGCAGCACTACCAGCGCTTCTATGGCCTGGACCTGCCGCTGCAAAGCTGGCTGGGGGGCTTCCAGGTGGCGGGCTTCGAGCTGGTCGGGCAGGTGTGGGTGCCGCAGCAGCCCGTTGCGACCTTGTTCCTGCTGCACGGCTACTACGACCACATGGGCCTGTATCGACATGTGATCGAGTGGGCGTTGAAGCTGGGTTATGCGGTCATCAGCTGCGACCTGCCAGGCCACGGCCTGTCCAGCGGCGAACGGGCCAGCATCAGCGATTTCGCGATCTACCAGCAGGTGCTCGATGCCTTGTTCGAACAGGCCCGGCAGCTTGAGCTACCCAGCCCTTGGCACCTGTGCGGGCAGAGCACGGGCGGTGCCATCGCCGTCGACCATCTGCTGCACAAGGGCGCGCAAAGCCCCATCGATGGGCAGACGATCCTGCTCGCGCCGCTGGTGCGGCCGCGTGCCTGGCGCTGGTCGAAGTTCAGCTACCGGGTGCTGCGTCACTTCGTCAACGGCATCGAGCGGCGCTTCAGCGAAAACACCAACGACCCGAACTTCCTGCCGTTCCTGGAGGCCGACCCGCTGCAACCGCGGCGTCTGCCGACGGCGTGGGTGGGGGCGTTGATGGCCTGGGTGAAGCGCATCGAGGCGGCGCCGGCCAGCAGCCGGCGGCCGTTGATCGTGCAGGGCGAGGCGGACGGCACGGTGGACTGGCCCTACAACCTCAAGGTGCTCAAGGCCAAGTTCGACCAGCCGCAGATTCTGCTGCTGCCCGAGGCCCGCCACCACCTGGCCAACGAGCTGCCGGGCATCCGCCAGCGCTATTTCGACTTCATCGACCAGCGCCTGGGCTGACTACTTCAGGTCTGCGCCGTTCTGCCCCACCGCCAGGCCCGCGCGCACGGCTGCCATGGCGGCCTGGTAGTAAGCCTTGCCTTGCGGCGACTCGGCGAAGGTGGCGAACTCTTCGAGTTCGGCGTCCGAAAGGTCGCGGTAGACGTACAGCAGCGTGTTGTTCAGGTCGGCGCCGATCTGGTTCATCAGTCGCTGGCGTTGGCCGTCGAGCAGGCCCTGGGCCTGGCCGCCGCCGAACAGGCCGGGGATCATCGAGCTCAAGCTGTCGGCGGCTACCCCGGCAATCGCCAGGCTGACCTCGGCACCCGCTTCGCGGGCAGGCAGCGCCTGGGCCAGGTGGCCGATGATGAGGAGCCGGTTGTCGCTGGCCTGCATCTTCGGCAGGCCCTTGGCGTTCTTGGCCAGTTGGTCCTTGCGCGTGGCCAGCAGTTCGGCGGCGACGATCTTGCGCCCCAGCGGCGACTGGAAGAACGCCAGTGCTGGCGCCGGGTCGGGCAGGGTCGCGCGCAGCTGCGCCTGGGCCCGCCGGTCCATGGCCTGGGCCTGGAAGCGTTGGTTGCTGTTGTCGACCAGTGCCTGGTAGACCGCCGGCGGCAGGCTGTTGCGATAGCGCTGCTGGGCGGCGCCCAGGGCGTCGTTGAAGTGGGCGCGCTGGTCGGGCCAGCCGGCCGCCTTGTACAGCTGATCGAGGCTGTCTGCCCAGACAGGCATGGTGCAGATCATCAGCAAGAACAGGGAAAACAGACGGTGCATTAAGGACTCCTGTCGGCAGGTGGCTATTGTCCGTGGCAAAACGCCGGTTTGTCGAGATAGGCGCGTGTTTCTCGGCCAAGTGGCGCTGTGCGAGTGCAGGGCTTATGGATATGATGCGCGCCATGCACATATCCCCTGAACACCCGATGCTTGCGGCCGTCGTCGACGATCTGGCCACCCATGGCTGGTCCCAGCAGGCACTGTTCCTGCCCGCCGACCTGGTGCGCGCGCTCGCAGCCGAATGCCGGCGCCGCGATGCCGAAGGCGAACTCAACCCGGCCGGGGTGGGGCGCGGTGTTGCCCAGGAAGTGCGTGAGGCCATCCGCGGTGATCAGATCCAGTGGATCGACCCCGGCCAGGCCGACGCCTGCGATCAGTACCTGGCGGCCATGGACCAGTTGCGCCTGGCCATCAACCAGGGCCTGTTCCTCGGCCTTGAAGACTTCGAGTGCCACTTTGCCCTGTACCCGCCCGGGGCCTTCTATCGCCGGCACCTGGACCGCTTTCGCGACGATGACCGGCGCATGGTTTCGGCGGTGCTGTACCTCAACGAAAACTGGCAGGCGCAGGATGGCGGGCAGTTGCGCATGTTCCTGAAGGGCGGCGTGGAGCACGATGTGGCGCCCCAGGCCGGCAGCCTGGTGGTGTTTCTGTCGGGTGAAGTGCCCCATGAAGTGCTGCCCGCCTTGCGCGATCGGCTGTCGTTGACCGGCTGGTTCAGGCGCCGTGGCAATGACCTGTTCTGACCTGCCCAAGGTGCTGGTCAGCGCCTGCCTGCTGGGCCAGCCGGTGCGCTACGACGGGCGAGCCAGCGGGCACCCGGGCCTGTTGCAGCGTTGGCAGGCCGAAGGCCGGGTCGTGCCGTTGTGCCCCGAGGTGGCCGGTGGGCTGCCGACGCCACGGCCGCCTGCGGAGATTCCCGGCGGGCAGGGCGCTGCGGTGCTCGATGGTGGCGCGCAGGTACTGACGGTGGCGGGCGAGGATGTCAGTGCGGCCTTTCTGGCCGGGGCGCAGCAGGCGCTGCGGCTGGTGCGCCGGCATGGCATCCGCGTGGCGGTGCTCAAGGCGGGCAGCCCGTCTTGTGGTAACCGGTTGACCTACGATGGCACGTTCAGTGGGGTGAAGGTGCCGGGAGAGGGGGTGACCACGGCGTTGCTGCGGCGTGAAGGGGTGCTGGTGTTCAGCGAGCTGGAGCTGGACGAGGCGCAGCGGGCGTTGGCTGAAGTTTGAGGTTGAGGCTGCGGGCCCCATCGCCGGCAAGCCGGCTCCCACATGGGCAACCTCGAACCCTGTGGGAGCCGGCTTGCCGGCGATGAGGCCAGTGGTGGCTACTGCCCGGCAGCCGTCTCCTGCACACCCTTGAACCACTTCTGCTCGAGCTCGGCAGTACGCCCGCTGTCCTTGAGCCGTTGCAGCGCGTTGTTCACGGCGCTCTCGAAGGCCGGGTTGTCCTTCTGGAACGGGATCACCAGTTTCTTCTCGCCGAACGGCAGGCTCACATCGAGCGGGCCGTCACCCTTGGGCGTTTCGCTTGACGGGGTCAGCGCCACGTCGTACTTGCCGCTTTCCACCCCGGGCAGCACCTCCGCCGCGGGGGTTTCGATGAACTCGGCGCGCAGGTCCAGCTGCTTGGCCAGCTCCTGGCCGAACTCGATGTCGAAACCGGTGAGGTGGTCGTTTTCCTTGAACGCATACGGTGAATTGTTGGCCTGCACGGCAATGCGCAGTTCGCCCCGGTCGGCGATGTCGTCAATCAGCTCGGCTTGAGCCAATGGCGTGATCAGTACTGCAAGCAGTACGCCTATGGTCGAACGCATGTAGTGCCCCTTTTTCTTTGGCAGATAAATAACGAGCGCCGCAACTTTGTTCCTTCGTTGCGGTCGAGCGCAGCCTATGACCTTGAAGCCTTGGCGAGGTTTAACCCTAACTGAAATATTTCTCTTTGTGGGCTATGGTGAACTTCCGCCGCCACAGGTTTTTAGTGGCGGCGGTCTTTAAGTGAATCACAGGAGAAGTGAATGAACAGCCTATTTTCGCGTGCTGCGGTTGCCGGTCTGCTGATGGGGGCCGCAGTGGTGGCCAGCGCCGCGGATGCGCTCAAGAGCCAGGAGCCGCCCAAGGATGCCAAGGTCTTCATCGTTTCCCCCGCCGATGGCGCCACGGTCGACAAGACCTTCACCGTCAAGTTCGGCATCGAGGGCATGGGCCTCAAGCCTGCAGGCGACCAGACGCCGCACACGGGCCATCATCACCTGCTGGTAGACGTCGACAAGGAACCTGTCGCCGACCAGCCACTGCCGACCAGCCTGATGCCCGAGAGCGGCGTAGCGCTGCCGGCCGGCCCGCAAGTGCTGCACTTCGGCAAGGCGCAGACCGAGGCCACCATCACCCTGACCCCAGGCAAGCACACGCTGCAACTGGTGCTGGGCGACCAGTACCACGTGCCGTTCAAACCCAGTGTCGAGTCGAAGAAGATCACTGTCGAGGTGAAGTAAGTACAAAAAAGGGAGGCCACCAGGGCCTCCCTTTTTCATCCAGCGCTTACGCTCAGAACAGGACGCGCGAGCGGATGGTGCCCTTGACCTGTTGCAGTTTCTCTTGCGCCAGGTCGGAGT
>NZ_DJTF01000062.1:0-34323 GCF_002438125.1 Pseudomonas sp. UBA6315 | reverse complement strand
ACCTGAGCGTCGATGAGCTGGTTAAAGAAGCGCTGTCCCGCGGTGAAGGCGTGCTGGCCGATACTGGCGCACTGGTCGTCGAAACTGGCCACCGTACTGGCCGTTCGCCGGCTGACCGTTTCATCGTCGAAGAACCTTCCACCCAGGCCGCCATCGCCTGGGGCCCGATCAACCGCAAGTTCCCGGCCGACAAGTTCGATGCCCTGTGGGACCGCGTCGAGGCGTTCAACAACGCCCAGGATCACTTCGTTTCCTACGTTCACGTAGGTGCGGCCGCCGAGCACTACCTGCCGGTGAAGATGACCACCCAGACTGCCTGGCAGAACCTGTTCGGCCGTTGCCTGTTCATCAACCCGGAGCAGTTCAACCCGGCTGGCCGCGACCAGTGGCAGATCCTCAACGTTGCCAACTTCGTCTGCGAGCCTGAGCGTGACGGCACCAATTCCGACGGTTGCGTGATCATCAACTTCGCCGCCAAGAAAGTGCTGATCGCTGGCATGCGCTACGCCGGTGAAATGAAAAAAGCCATGTTCTCGGTGCAGAACTTCCTGCTGCCGGCCGCTGACGTGCTGCCAATGCACTGCGCTGCCAACATCGGCGAAGAAGGCGACGTAACCCTGTTCTTCGGCCTGTCCGGCACTGGCAAGACCACCCTGTCGGCCGACGAAAGCCGTTACCTGATCGGTGACGACGAGCACGGCTGGGGCGAGGGCGTTGTCTTCAACATGGAAGGCGGCTGCTACGCCAAGTGCATCGACCTGTCCGAGAAGAACGAGCCGGTCATCTGGAAAGCCATCAAGCATGGCGCCGTGCTGGAAAACGTCGTGCTCGACGCTAACAAGCACGCCGACTACGCCGACGTCAGCCTGACCCAGAACAGCCGCGCCGCCTACCCACTGGAGCACGTCGCCAAGCGCGCCGAAGCCAACCTGGGTGGCGAGCCGAACGCAGTCATCTTCCTGACCTGCGACCTGACCGGCGTTCTGCCCCCGGTTTCGATCCTGAACAACGAGCAGGCGGCCTACCACTTCCTGTCCGGCTACACCGCGCTGGTCGGTTCCACCGAAATGGGTTCGGGCGGCGGCATCAAGTCGACCTTCTCCACCTGCTTCGGCGCACCGTTCTTCCCGCGCCCGGCCGGCGAATACGCTGAGCTGCTGATCAAGCGCATCAACGCCTTCGGCTCCAAGGTCTACCTGGTCAACACCGGTTGGACCGGCGGTGGCTACGGCGTCGGCAAGCGCTTCAGCATCCCGACCACCCGTGGCGTGATCGCTGCGATCCAGAGCGGTGCTCTGGTCGGTGCCGAAACCGAACACCTGGACATCATCAACCTGGACGTGCCAAAAGCCGTTCCAGGCGTCGAGACCGAACTGCTCAACCCACGCAACACCTGGGCTGACAAAGCGGCCTACGACGAAGCGGCCAAAGGCCTGGCCGGCCTGTTCACCGAGAACTTCAAGAAGTTCGACGTGTCCGACGCCATCAAGGCCGCTGGCCCACAGCTGTAAGCTGACGCCAGCTGCAACGAGAAAGCCGCCCCCAGGGGCGGCTTTTTTTTGTGCCTGATATCTTTACTGCTAGCGCCCTCAACCTTGTGGGAGCCGGCTCGCCGGCGATACGGCCCGACCAGGCAGCCACAAACCCAGGAAATTCTGTTTCACTGACAGTATCCATTGCGACGATACGAGTCAGCCCGATGATCGAATCCCCCAACCGCACAGCCTTTTCCCACTTTCACCCGATCCTCACCCGCCCCCAGGACAACGACCACAACGGCCACATCGGCGGCGCCACCGTGCATGGCTTCTTCGAGACCGCCGTGCAGGCGTTTCTGGTGGAGCAGGCCGAGTTCGACCTGCGCGAGGGCGAGCTGGCGGCCTTCGTGGTCAGTTCCGCGGCAGACTTCTACGCGCTACCCGGCTTCCCCGACGTACTGGAGGTGGGCCTGGGCGTGACGCGCCTGGCGGGGAGCACGGTGGAGTACCGGCTGGCGCTGTATCGCCCGGGCGAGGCGGATGCCTGTGCGGCGGGCACGGTGGTGCAGGTGTTCATCGAGCGCGCCAGCGGCACGCCGGTGCCCCTGCCTGAGCCGCTGCAGCGCATCCTGGCCGGCCTGCAGCTCGAAGCCCAGGCATGAAAAAGCCCCGCCGGTGAGGGCGGGGCTTTTTTGCTACCAGGGAGGTGCCCCCGGTATCAGTGGCGCCAGTGCTTGTGCTTGCGGTGGCCGTAGTGGCGGCCACGGTCATAGTGACGACGGTCGTCGTAACTGCGACGGTAGCGGCGATCATCGTGGCGCTCGTCTTCATCGGCCTTGTTGCCCATGTAGTTACCCAGCGCGCCACCGGCACCACCGCCTGCGGCTGCGCCGATGTAGCTACCGGTGGTGCCGCCTACCGAGCGGCCGACCACGTTGCCGCCAGCGGCGCCCAGCGCGCCACCGATGGCCGCCTCGCCGCGCTGGCGCTTGTCGGCACCCAGGGCACCGCCTGCGGCGCCACCCAGGCCGGCGCCGATGGCACCGCCAGTGCTACCACCGATGGAGTTGCCGACCACGGAGCCGAGTACCCCACCTAGTGCGCCGCCAATGCCGGCCTCGGTATTGCCACCGGCCATGGCAACGCCGCTGAGCAAGCTGAAAGACAACAACAGAATCGAGGAGTACTTCTTCATCAACAGAGCCTCATAGGGATGACGAGGCGAAATTTGAGGCTCCGAGGTGCGCGTGGCAACGCAAATCCGACGAGTAGCACGATTTGTACACAATTCTCTAAGTTATTGTTTTTGCGATGAAACTTTCTCGAATATTGCAGGTCTGAAATAATTGTGACGAAGCCCTGACCCCTTGTGGAGCAGGGCTTTTTGCGTTTTTGCCGGTCGATTTACAGGATGCGCCCATCGTCCCGCGCACGCTCCAGTTTGATCGCGACGAACTTGGAAGTCGGCGTGTGGCTACCCTCGCCAATGCTCTCCAGCGGAATCAACGGGTTCACTTCCGGGTAGTAGGCCGCCGCCTGCCCGGCCGGGATATCGAACGCCAGCAATGTGAAGCCATGCACCCGGCGCACGTGCTCATCGCCCCACAACGACACGATGTCGACCTTCTGCCCCGGCTGGAAGCCCAGGCGGACGATGTCGGCTTCGTTGGCGAACAGCACGTCGCGCTGGCCACGCACGCCACGGTAGCGGTCATCCAGGCCGTAGATGGTGGTGTTGTACTGATCGTGCGAGCGCATCGATTGCATGATCAGGTCCGGCACCTGGCCGCTGGCGCGCACACGCGCATCGAGCAGGCTGTCCGGCAGCAGGTTGGCCTTGAAGTTGGCGCGGCCCGAGGCGGTCTTCCATTCGCGGCTGGCGGCGCTGTTGCCCAGGTAGAAACCGCCGGGCTGGCGCAGGCGCTGGTTGAAGCCGCTGAAGCCGGCGATGGTGTCGCCGATCAGGTCGCGGATGCGGTCGTAGTCGGCCACCAGCCAATGCCAGTCCACCGGGTGCTTGCCCAGGGTCGCGGCGGCGATGCCGGCGACCACCGCAGGCTCCGAGCGCATCTGCGATGACAGGGGTTTGAGCTGGCCGTTGGAGGCGTGGACCATGCTGAAGGAGTCTTCCACGGTGACGGCCTGTGGCCCGTCGGCCTGCAGGTCGATGTCGGTACGCCCCAGGCACGGCAGGATCAGGGCCTGCTGGCCGTGGATCAGGTGGCTGCGGTTGAGCTTGGTGCTGATCTGCACGGTGAGCGCGCAGTTGCGCAGCGCCTGGGCGGTGCGCTCGGTGTCCGGGGTGGCTTGGGCGAAGTTGCCGCCCAGGCCGATGAAGACCTTGGCGCGGCCCTCGAGCATGGCATGGATGGCCTCGACGGTGTTGTGGCCGTTGTGCCGGGGCACCGGGAAGCCGAAGCGTTGCTCGATGGCATCGAGCAGCACCTGCGGCGGGCGTTCGTTGATGCCCATGGTGCGGTCGCCTTGCACGTTGCTGTGGCCACGCACCGGGCACAGGCCGGCACCGGGCGCGCCAATGTTGCCGCGCAGCATCTGCAGGTTGACGATTTCCTGGATGGTCGCCACCGAGTGGCGGTGCTGGGTGATGCCCATCGCCCAGCACATGATCACGCGTTTGCCACGGCAGTACATGCGGGCGGCCAGTTCGATATCGGCCAGTGTCAGGCCCGACTGCGCCTCGATCTGCTGCCAGGCGGTGGCATCCACCACCGCCAGGTATTCATCGACCCCCAGGCCATGCTCGGCGATGAAGGCATGGTCGAACACGGCCGGCTCGCCCTTGGCCTGCGCCTCGCGCTCCCACTGCAAAACGAACTTGGCCATGCCGCGCAGCAGCGCCATGTCGCCGCCCAGCGCCGGGCGGAAGAACGCCGTGTTGGTCGGCCGGTCGCTGTTGGTGAGCATTTCCAGCGGGTTCTGCGGGTGCTGGAAGCGCTCCAGGCCACGCTCTTTGAGCGGGTTGATGCACACCACCTGGGCGCCGCGTTTCACTGCATCACGCAGCGGGTCGAGCATGCGCGGGTGGTTGGTGCCGGGGTTCTGGCCCCAGACGAAGATCGCGTCGGCGTGCTCGAAATCGTCGAAGGTGACGGTGCCCTTGCCCACCCCGACGCTTTGCCCCAGGGCCACGCCGCTGGCTTCGTGGCACATGTTCGAGCAGTCGGGGAAGTTGTTGGTGCCATAGGCACGCACGAACAGCTGGTAGAGATACGCCGCTTCGTTGCTGGCGCGCCCGGAGGTGTAGAACTCGGCCTGGTCAGGGCTGGCCAGCTTGTTCAGCTCGCGGGCGATCAGGGCGAAGGCGGCGTCCCAGGCGATGGGCCGGTAACGGTCGCTGAGCGGGTCGTAGACCATCGGCTCGGTCAGGCGGCCCTGGTACTCGAGCCAGTAGTCGCTCTGCTGGCGCAAGGCGCTGACGCTGTAGCGGGCGAAGAAGGCGGCGTCGACGCGGCGCTTGGTGGCTTCCCAGTTGACCGCCTTGGCGCCGTTTTCGCAGAACTTGACCATGCCGCTCTCGGGCGAGTCGCCCCAGGCGCAGCCCGGGCAGTCGAAGCCGCCGTTCTGGTTGGTCTTGAGCAGCGCGCGGATGTTCTTCAGCGCGTTGTCGCTGCCGACCCAGGCCTTGGCCACACTGCGCAGCGCGCCCCAACCACCGGCGGGGCCGTGGTAGGGCTGGTAGCGAGGGGAGGAGGCTGGGGCGTTATCCGGAAGGTTCTGGTACGAGGTCACGGCTGTTACGACTCCGCCGCTGGGCTATAGACCCGCGGTGCACTGTGTTTGGGCAGGTGAATGAGGTTGAGGTTGTGCTTGCGCGCCCATTGCAGGGCAAGGCCGGTGGGCGCCGACAGGCTGACCAGGGTCTGGATGCCGGCGCGCAGCACCTTCTGGATCAGCTCCAGGCTGCAGCGGCTGGTGACGATGGCCAGCCCGCCGGTGGTGCTGATGCCTTGGCGCAGCAGGGCGCCGATCAGTTTGTCGAGGGCGTTGTGCCGGCCGATGTCTTCGCGGCCCAGCAGCAGCTCGCCCTGGTCATTCATGAACAGCGCTGCATGCACGGCGCCGCAATGCTGGCCCAGTGGCTGGAAGGCATCGATACGCTGGCGCAGGCCGGCCAGCCACTGCGCCGGCGGCAGCGGGGCGCCCGGCAGCGCGGCCAGTTCCGGCAGCGCCTGCTCCAGGGCCTCGACCCCGCATAGGCCGCAGCCACTGGTGCCGGCCAGCTGGCGGCGCTGGTTCTTCAGGTTCCAGAACGCGCGGCTGGAAATTTCCAGGTCGGCATACATCGCCGAGCCGCTGCCGGAGAGTTTCAGGTCGTAGATTTCTGCCGTGCCTTCGACAATGCCGCTGCCGACGCTGAAGCCGACGGCAAAGTCTTCAAGGTCGGTGGGGCTGACCAGCATCACTGCCTGGTTGAGGCCGTTGTAGGCGATGGCCAGGGCCACTTCCTCGGCCAGTGGTGTGCTCGCCAGCTCGCCATCGTCGAGCTGGGCATAGTCGTAGGTATTGCTGGCGGCGGGCAGGGCCAGAGGCGTGGAGGCCGCGCAGACCGGAGGTTTGCTGTTCATCGGGGCTGACTACCGGCGGCTATCTGATAGCACCAGCCTAGGCCGGCGGGCTGCGCGCGTCTAATCGCTAGGGTCTATGCCTTGATAGAGCGCGTCGATGAGCGGCAAGGGGCGGGGTGGGCAAAGCTGGCCTAGACTCCTTGCTCCGAAGGTATACGTCAACAAGGAGCGCGTCATGAGCCTGTTCAGTTTCGTGAAGGAAGCCGGCGAGAAGTTGATCGACCTGCTGACCCCCGGCAACGCCAACGCCGAGGAGCAGTTGAAGAAGCACGTGGAAAGTGTCGGCCTGGGCAACCCCAACATCACCGCCACCGTGGAGGGTGACAAGATCATCCTCAAGGGCGAGGTGGCCAGCCAGGAGGAGAAGGAAAAGATCATCCTGGCGGCGGGCAATATCAATGGCGTGGCCAGCGTCGATGACCAGATCACCGTGACCGGGCCGGTGGTCAAGGCCGCGCGGTTCGTGACCGTGAAGAAGGGCGACACGCTGTCAGCCATCTCCGTGGTCGTGTATGGCAATGCCAACCAGTACAACAAGATCTTCGAGGCGAACAAGCCGATGCTGTCGCACCCGGACAAGATCTACCCGGGGCAGGTGCTGCGTATTCCTGACTGATAGATCTTCATGGGCTTCATCGCCGGCAAGCCGGCTCCCACAGGTTGGCCATCGCGTTTCCTGTGGGCGCCGGCTTGCCGGCGACAGGGCCATCACAGCCCCACCAGCAACTCCCGATAATCCTCCACCGCCGCGAACTCCTGGGTATCGCGCGGCGCCGCCTGGCTGTCCGGCTGGCGCACCGCCAAAAGGTGCGCCACACCAAAGCGCTGCGCACTGCGCAAGATGGCCAGCGTGTCATCGATGAACAGGCTGCGCTGCGGCTCGAAGCCGATATCCGCCTGCAGCGCATCCCAGAACTGCGGGCTCTCCTTGGGGTAGCCATAGTCATGCGAGCTGATCAGCCGCTCGAAATACGGCGCCAGCTCCACCCGCTCCAGCTTCAGCGACAGCGAATCGCGGTGGGCATTGGTGATCATCACCACGCGCTTGCCGGCCTGGCGGATGGCTGCCAGGAAGGTATCGGCATCCGGCCGCAGGGCGATCAGGTCGGCGATCTCGCGCTTGAGCTCGCGGATCGGCAGCTTCAGTTCGCGGCTCCAGAAGTCCAGGCAGTACCAGTTCAGGGTGCCGGCGTTGCGCTCGAACAGCGGCTGCAGCTCCATTTGCGCCATGGCCCGGCTCACCCCGTGCAGCTCGGCGTAGCGCTGGGGCAGGTGGTCGAGCCAGAAGCGGTTGTCGTAGTGCAGGTCGAGCAGGGTGCCGTCCATGTCCAGCAGGACGGTATCGATGGCGGACCAGGGAAGAACAGGCATGGGAAACTCTCGTTCAGTCGGCAAGCCACGGTATAGTAACCCGTTCACGCCAAGGAGCCGCCCCATGCGCCAGAAACCCACCGTCCTCAGCCGCGAAATCGTCGCCAGCAGCCGCCTGTTCCGCGTCGAGGCCGTGCAGCTGCGCTTCAGCAATGGCAACGAGCGCACCTACGAGCGCCTGGTCGGCCGTGGCAATGGCTATGGCGCCGTGATGATCGTGGCCATGCTCGACGCCGAACACGCGGTGCTGGTCGAGGAATACTGCGGCGGCACCGATGAATACGAGCTGTCGTTACCCAAGGGCCTGATCGAACCGGGTGAGGACGTGCTGGCTGCGGCCGACCGCGAGCTCAAGGAAGAGGCCGGGTTTGGCGCACGCCAGCTGGAGCACCTGACCGAGCTGTCGCTGTCGCCGGGCTACATGAGCCAGAAGATCCAGGTGGTGCTGGCCAGCGACCTGTACGAAGAGCGGCTGGAAGGCGACGAGCCCGAGCCGATGCGCGTCGACAAGGTCAACCTGCGCGAGCTCTCGGCCCTGGCCATGCACCCGCAGTTCACCGAGGGGCGGGCGTTGGCGGCGCTGTACCTGGCCCGTGACCTGCTGATCCAGCGGGGGCTGCTCGAGGTATGAACGACCAGCAACTGATGCTCGAAGTGGTCAAGCTGGCCGGCTTGGCCGGCGACGCGATCCTGCCGTTCTGGCGCGCCGATGTCGCGGTGACCAGCAAGGCCGACGACTCGCCGGTGACCGCCGCCGACCTGGCCGCGCACCAGGTGATCGCCGACGGCCTGCAGGCGCTGGCGCCGCAGATCCCGGTGTTGTCAGAGGAAGACTGCAATATCCCCCTGGCTACCCGCCAGGGCTGGCAACGCTGGTGGCTGGTCGACCCGCTCGACGGCACCAAGGAGTTCATTGCCGGCAGCGAAGAGTTCACCGTCAACATCGCCCTGATCGAAAACGGCGAGGTGGTGTTTGGCGTGGTGTCGATGCCGACCAGCGGGCGCTGCTATTTCGGTGGGCGCAAACTGGGCGCCTGGCGCGCAGAGGCCGGCGCGGATGCCCTGCCGATCCAGGTGCGCAACGCGCCGCCAGCCGACGGCCGCTTCACCGTGGTGGCCAGCCGTCGCCACTCCAGCCCGCAGCAGGAGGCGTTGCTGGCAGGGTTGGGGGCTGCGGTGGGGGCGCTTGAGCTGGCCAATATCGGCAGCTCGCTGAAGTTCTGCCTGCTGGCCGAAGGCAGCGCCGACTGCTACCCGCGCCTGGCGCCGACGTCGCAGTGGGACACCGCAGCGGCGCAAGGCGTGCTGGAAGGTGCCGGGGGTGAGGTGATCGGCCTGGATGGGCAGCCGTTCCGCTACCCGCCGCGCGAGTCGCTGCTCAACCCGTTTTTCCTGGCCTTGCCCGCTGCAGCGGTGTGGCGCCAGGCGTTCATCGAGCAGCACATCAAGGCCTGATGGCAGGTCTGGCCTCATCGCCGGCAAGCCGGCTCCCACAGGTGCAGCACTGCTCCTGAGCCATGTGCTTTCCCCTGTGGGAGCCGGCTTGCCGGCGATGAGGCCGGTGAAATCAGCAAATTAGCGGTGCAATACGTACTGCCCGCTGAACCTCACCGCAGGCTCGTCGCTGCCAAGGTTGCTCACCGTGGTTTCCAGCGTCAGCCGCGCACGCCCTCGGCGCTGGTACATCGTCACGAAGCGTTCCCAGGTCTTTTCATCCGGCGCCGCACAGCGCGCCACCGCCGCGCCCGTCACCGGCAGCGGATAACTGATCTGCCCCTCCTGGATGACGATGTGCCCATCATCGATGCCCAGCTCGCGCAGGCGCAGGTGCAGCCAGCCCCAGCCCACCAGCACTGCGGCGCAGTACAGGCTGCCGCCGAACATGGTGCTCTTGTGGTTGACGTTGGCGGCCAGCGGCAGCTGCAGGCGCAGGGTCTGGGCTTGCCAGTCGAGCACCTCCAGGCCCATTTCACGGGTCAGCGGGATGTCGCCGTGCAGCACGTGCTGCAGGTACTGGCTATCGGAACTCATGGGCGGTTTTCCTCGTGATCGTCTGGCCCGCTGCTGCCACCTTCGAAGTGCAGGCCGTGTTTGCGCAGCTTGTCGTGCAGGGTCTTGCGCGGGATGCCGAGGGCCTCGGCAAGGCTGCGCATGGAGCTGTGGGGCTGGGCCAGTTCGGCGGCAATCAGCGAGCGCTCGAAACGCTCCACCTGCTCACTCAAGTTGCCCAGCAGGATCGGCGCCGCCGCCGGCGCTGCAGCGGCCACCTGGCCGTCCAGGGCCAGCTCCAGGCCCAGGGCGAAACGCTCGGCGGCGTTTTGCAGTTCGCGCACGTTGCCCGGCCAGCCATGGCGCAGCAGCATGGCGCGTTGCGCCGGTTGCAGGCTGTGCGGCGGCAAGCCGTGGCGCTGGCTGGCCGCGTCGGCGAAATGATGGAACAGCACCAGGATGTCGTCCCCGCGCTCGCGCAGCGGCGGGATGCGCAGCGGCGCCACGTTCAGGCGGTAATACAGGTCGGCGCGAAAACGCCCCTGGTCGGCGGACTGGCGCAGGTCTTCCTTGGTGGCGGCAATGATGCGGATATCCAGCGGGATCAGCTGGTTGCCGCCCAGGCGCTCGACCACCCGTTCCTGCAACAGGCGCAGCAGCTTCACCTGCACGTCCAGGCTCATGCTCTCGATTTCGTCGAGGAACAGCGTGCCGCCGTTGGCGAATTCGAACTTGCCGATGCGGCGCTTCTGCGCGCCGGTGAAGGCCCCCGGCTCGTGGCCGAACAGCTCGCTTTCCACCACCGACTCGGCCAGTGCCCCGGCGTTGATGGCCACGAATGGCCCATCGCGACGGCTGGACAGGTCGTGCAGGGCGCGCGCCACCACCTCCTTGCCAGCACCGGTTTCACCGAGAATCAGCACGTCGGCGCGGGTGCCGGCCAGGGCGCCGATCTGCTCGCGCAGGCGCAGCATGGACGGCGAATGGCCGACCAGGCGCGTGGCCAGCTGCTGGCGGTCGCTCAGGGCCAGGCGCAGGCTGCGGTTGTCCAGCACCAGGCGGCGCAGGGCCAGGGCGCGGCGCACGCTGTCGAGCAGGGCATCGCTGGCGAAGGGTTTTTCCAAAAAATCATAGGCCCCGGCGCGCATCGCCTGCACCGCCAGCGGCACATCGCCGTGGCCGGTGATCAGCAGCACCGGCAATTCGCTGTCGCGGCCATGCAGCTGTTCCAGCAACTGCAGGCCATCGATGCCCGGCATGCGGATATCGCTGACCACCACGCCAGGCCAGTCCGGCTCCAGGCGCTCGGGCAGGCCCTGCGCATCGGCCAGGGCGACCACCTTGAGCCCGGCCAGGTCGAGGGTCTGGCTCAGGGCCTGGCGCAGGTGCGGGTCGTCGTCCACCAGCAGCACCTGGGCCTGGTTGTCGATCTGTGTCTCGGTCGTCATGCCGAGGGGTCCTCCGAGGGTTGCAGGTTGGCGCCGGGCGCGGCCGTGCGCAGTTGCAGGGTCAGCAGCGCGCCACCTTCCGGGTGGTTGGCCAGCAGCAGTTCACCGCCCAGGGCACGCATCAGGCTTTCACAGATGGCCAGGCCCAGGCCCAGGCCCTGGGTGCGGGTCTTGGTGGTGAAGAACGGCTCCTTGGCATGCTCCAGGGCCTGGCGGCTGAAGCCCGGGCCGTTGTCGCGGATGTACAGGTAGACGTAGCCATCGCGGGTTTCGGCACTGAGCCACAGGCGCCGTGGGTTGGCCTTTTCGGTCAAGGCGTCGAGGGCGTTGGCGAGCAGGTTGCCGAGCACCTGGCGCAGGCGTGTTTCGCCGGCCTGGACCCACAAGGTAGCGTCCGGCAGGTCGCGCACCAGCTCCACGGCCATGGCCCGGCGGCGCTTGGCCAGCAAGGCCAGGGCATCGTCCAGCGCCGGCTGCAGGGCCACGCTTTCCGGGGCGTGGCGGTCGCGGCGGGCGAAGGCGCGCAAGTGGGCGATGATCGAGGCCATGCGCCCGGTCAGCTCGCCGATCAGCTTGAGGTTGCCGCGGGCATCCTCGGTGCGCTGGTGGTCGAGGAGAATCTCGGCGTTTTCCGCGTAGCTGCGGATGGCCGCCAGCGGCTGGTTGAGCTCGTGGCTGATGCTCGCCGACATGGTGCCGAGCACCGACAGCTTGCCGGCCTGCACCAGTTCGTCCTGGGCCCGCACCAGCTCCTGCTGGGCGTTTTCGCGCTCGAGCACGGCATTTTTCAGCCGGGTGTTGAGGCCTTCGAGGTCGGCGGTGCGCTGCACCACGCGGTTTTCCAGCTCCTGCCGGCCCCGGGCCTCGAAGTCGATGCGGTCGATGTAGTGGCGCCGCCGCTGCATCACCAGGCCGGCCAGCAGCATCAGCACCAGCAGCGCACCACCGCCAATGGCCATCACCGTCTGCACCGAGCGGTCGACCAAGGCGCGGGGCGCCAGCAGGCTCACTTGCCAGCCGGTTTCCTTGATGTCACGGCTTTGCGTGAGCCAGGCGTCCGGGTTCAGCACCAAGGGCTGCGGCGCCTGGGTCGGGTAGGGCTGGATGGCGATGATCGCCTGGCGCTCGGCCTCGGTCAGCGCGCGGGTGGCACGGAAGCGCCAGTCGGGCCGCGAGGTGAGGATGACCACGCCATTGTGGTCGGTCAGCAGCAACTGCTCGGGGGTGCGGCCCCACAGGGTTTCGGTGTGGTCGAGGTCGACCTTGACCACCAGCACGCCGACGATGCGCTCGCGGTCGTGCACGGCGGCGGCGAAGAAGTAGCCGCGCTTGGCCGAGGTGGTGCCCTGGCCGAAGAAGCGCCCCAGGTGCCCGTCCATGGCTTCGATGAAATAGGGGCGGAAGGAGAAGTTGCGGCCCACGAAGCTGTCGCGCTTGTCCCAGTTGGAGGCGGCCAGGGTGTTGCCGCTGACGTCCATCAGGTACATCACCTCGGCGCCGGTCTGCTGGACGATGTCCTTGAGCAGGCGGTTGGCGTTGGTGACCGCTTCGAGCTTGAACGGGTCGGCCAGCACCGTGCGCAGCGCCGGCAGTTCGCCGAGGATCTGCGGCAGGGTTTCGTAACGGTGCAGGGTGCCGAGCAGGTTGGCCACGTACAGGTCGAGGGTCTGGCGGTTCTGCGAGGCCAGTTCGTCCTGGTAGTAGCGTTCGGCAAGGTGGTGCAGCGGCCACAGCAGCGGCGCCAGGCACAGCGCCAGCAGGGCCAGGCTGCGCCAGCGGGGGCGTCGGGGGGGCGTCGGTTTTGCAATCATTGCGTAAATGCGCCAGAAGAGTCTGGCGCAATTATGCGCTACTTGAGGCAGTCGATCAGCGCCTGCTGCCAGTGCGGCAGGTGGATGTCCCATTCATGGGCCAGGCGGCTGCAGTCCAGGCGCGAATTGAGCGGGCGGCGGGCGGGGGTGGGGTAGTCGCTGGAGGGGATCGGCAACAGCTCGGCGCAGGGCAGGCCGCGCGCCTGGAGCTGTTCGGCGATGGCCTGGGCAAAGCCGAACCAGGAGGTTTCGCCCTGGGCGGTCAGGTGGTAGGTACCCCAGGCGCCAGCCTGGCCGGCCTGCCAGCGCTCGATCAGGGCGCGGGTGCTGGTGGCGATGGTCGTGGCCCAGGTGGGGGCGCCAACCTGGTCAGCGACTACCCGCAGCTGCGGTTTTTCCTGCAGCAGGCGTTGCATGGTCAGCAGGAAGTTGCGCCCGTGCAGCGAATACACCCAGCTGGTGCGCAGGATCAGGTGCTCGCCATCCACCGCGGCGATGGCCTGCTCGCCGGCCAGCTTGCTGCGGCCATAGACGCTCAGCGGGTTGGGCTTGTCGGCTTCGTTGTAAGGCAGGGCCTTGCAGCCGTCGAACACGTAGTCGGTGGAGTAGTGGATCAGCGGCGCGCCCAGGCGCAGTGCTTCTTCGGCCAGTACCCGCGGGGCGTCGGCGTTGATCGCATAGGCGGCATCCGCGTCGCTTTCGGCCTGGTCCACGGCGGTGTAGGCCGCGGCGTTGACGATCAGGTCGGGGGCCAGCCGGCGCAGCGGTTCGCGCAAGGCCTCGGGGCGGGCCAGGTTCAGCTGCTCGCGGCCCAGCAGGTGAAGCTCGCCAAGGCCGGCCAGCTGGGTGCCGAGCGCTTGGGCAAGCTGGCCGTTGTGGCCACAGATGAGAATTTTCATGGGAACAGGTCCGCGTTGGCCAACCAGGCGCCGGCCTGGTCCTTGGCCGACAGCAGGGGCGGTGCCTGCAGGCCCCAGTCGATGGCCAGGTCCGGGTCATCCCAGCGGATGCTGCGCTCGGCAGATGGGTTGTAGTAGTCGGTGGTCTTGTACAGGAAGTCGGCCGACTCGCTCAGCACCAGGAAGCCATGGGCGAACCCTGGCGGGATCCAGAACTGGCGGTGGTCGTCGGCATTCAGGCGGGTGGCGACCCAGCGGCCGAAGGTCGGCGAGCTGCGGCGGATGTCCACGGCCACGTCGAGCACGGCGCCCTGGGTGACCCGCACCAGTTTCCCCTGGGGGTTGTCGATCTGATAGTGCAGGCCGCGCAGCACACCGCGCTGGGAGCGGGAATGGTTGTCCTGGACGAACTGCGCCTGGATCCCCGTCGCCTCGGCAAAATCGCGGGCGTTGAAGCTTTCGAGGAAAAACCCTCGGCTGTCGCCGAAGACCTTCGGTTCGATGATCAGTACATCGGGTATTGCGGTGGCGATTATGTTCATGGCGATTGGTCGACCAGTAAGTTCAGAGTTAGACCGTACCGGTCATCAGCAGTTTTGCCGCCCCTGGCCTGTTGCAGCCTAGATGGCAGAAGGATCCGAGCGTTGACGCATGATCATCATTTCATCTTTGCCACTTGTTTATCGGCCTTGGCAGTGGCGAGATAAGCGAAAAGTAAAAGAGGTTTCATCTTCCATGCCCCTCAGCACCCTGATCCAGCGTTCCAGCCTGCCCAGCCCATCGCTCAGCGAAGCCCAGGCCCATGCCTTGCTGCAGGCGCATTACGACCTTGCCGGCAGCCTGTGTGCACTGGGCAGCCAGCAGGACCTGAACTTCCGGCTGGACACGGGCCAGGGGCGCTACGTGCTCAAGGTCTGCCATGGCAGCTATGCCCAGGTGGAGCTGGAGGCGCAGCATGCGGCATTGGCCTACCTGCGCGAGCAGGGCGTGCCGGTGCCGGGCGTGCGCCCGGCGCGTGACGGGCAGGCCTTGCTGGCGCTGGACATCGACGGGCAACCGCTGCGGGCACGCGTGCTCGATTATATCGAAGGGCAGCCGCTGACTCGACTCAAGCACATGCCGGCGCGCCTGATCGCCGAGCTGGGCGCGCTGTGCGCCCGGGTCGACAAGGCCCTGGCCGGCTTCGACCACCCGGGCCTGGCGCGGACCCTGCAATGGGACCCGCAGCACGCCCAGGCGCTGATCGAGCACCTGCTGCCGGTGCTGCAAGACCCGGCCCAGCGTGCGCGCATCGAGCAGGCCACCTCCCAGGCCAGCGCGCAACTGGCGCCGCTGGTGGAGCAACTGCCAAGCCAGGCGGTGCACCTGGACATCACCGACGACAATGCCGTATGGGCCCGCGATGGCGAACGCCAGTGGCAACTGCAGGGCGTCATCGACTTCGGCGACCTGCTGCGCACCTGGCGCATCGCCGACCTGTCGGTGACCTGCGCGGCATTGCTGCACCACGCCGAAGGCGACCCGCTGCGCATCCTGCCAGCGGTGCGTGCCTACCAGGCCATCAACCCGCTGAGCGAGGCCGAGCTGCGCGCCCTGTGGCCGCTGGTGCTGAACCGCGCCGCGGTGCTGGTGCTGAGCAGCGAGCAGCAACTGGCCGTGGACCCGGGCAACCAGTACACCCGCGACAATATCGCCCACGAGTGGGAGATCTTCGACACCGCCACCGCCGTGCCCTTCGCCTTGATGCAGGCCGCCATCCTGCAGGCCGCCGGCGTCGAGCCCGGCCGACCCGACCTGGCCGATTGCGCCCCCTTGCTGCCGGCGCTGGCCGGGCAGGCGGTCAAGCGCCTGGACCTGGGTGTGCTCAGCCCCCATTGCCAGGCCGGCAACTGGGAGCAGCCCGGTTTCGACCAGCACCTGCTGACGGCGCAACCCGCCCCGGCCTGCAGCCTGCATGGGCAGTATCGCCTGTCGCAAACTCACATCGACCGCGCCGACGAGCCGGCCACCTGCGCCCTGGGCGTCGAGTTGCATGTGCCCGATGGCGCTGCAGTGCAGGCGCCGCAGGCAGGCACCTGGCAGCGCCTTGGCGACGGCCGTGGCTGCCTGCGTACCGCGCACTGGGCCTTGTGGCTGAGCGGCCTGGAAGGCACCCCGGCCGATGGCCAGGCCGTGGCCAAGGGGCAGGCGCTGGGCAGCAGCTGTGGTTTTCTCAGCGTGCAACTGTGCCTGGACGCCGCCCTGCAGCCGCCGTTCTTCGCCACGCCTTCGCGTGCCGCTGCCTGGCTGGCGCTGTGCCCGTCACCGGCCGCGCTGCTGGGCTTCGATTGCGACGCCGAGCCGCTGCCCGATGCACAGGCCCTGCTGGCCCGCCGCGACGCCAGCTTCGCCCGCTCGCAGAAGCACTACTACGCCCAGCCGCCACAGATCGAGCGCGGCTGGCGCAACTACCTGATCGACCTGCAGGGCCGCTCCTACCTCGACATGCTCAACAACGTCGCGGTACTCGGCCACGGCCACCCGCGCATGGCGGCCGAATCGGCGCGGCAATGGTCGCTGCTCAACACCAACTCGCGCTTCCATTACGCCGCCATCGCCGAGTTTTCCGAGCGCCTGCTGGCGCTGGCGCCCGAAGGCTTCGACCGGGTGTTTCTGGTCAACAGCGGCACCGAAGCCAACGACCTGGCGATTCGCCTGGCCTGGGCCTACAGCGGTGGGCGCGACCTGCTCAGCGTGCTGGAGGCCTACCATGGCTGGTCGGTGGCGACCGACGCCATCTCCACCTCCATCGCCGACAACCCCCAGGCCCTGGAAACCCGCCCGGACTGGGTGCACCCGGTCGAGGCGCCGAACACCTTCCGTGGCCGTTACCGGGGCGCCGACAGCGCGGCCGACTACCTGCGCGATGTCGATGCCAAGCTTGCCGACCTCGACACCCGTGGCCGCCAGCTGGCCGGCATGATCTGCGAGCCGGTGTATGGCAACGCCGGGGGCATCTCGCTGCCGGCGGGCTACCTGCAACAGGCCTATGCCAAGGTGCGCGAGCGCGGCGGCGTGTGCATCGCCGACGAGGTGCAGGTGGGTTACGGCCGGCTCGGCGAGTACTTCTGGGGCTTCGAGGAGCAGGGCGTGGTGCCCGACATCATCACCATGGCCAAAGGCATGGGCAACGGCCAGCCCCTGGGCGCGGTGATCACCCGCCGCGAAATCGCCGAGGCGCTGGAGGCCGAGGGCTACTTCTTCTCCTCGGCGGGCGGCAGCCCGGTGAGCTGCCGCATCGGCATGGCGGTGCTGGAGGTGATGGACGAGGAGGGGCTGTGGCAGAACACCCGCGACACCGGGCGCTATTTCAAGGCGCGCTTGCAGGCCTTGGTCGATAAACATCCGCTTGCCGGTGCGGCACATGGCTCGGGCTTCTACCTGGGCCTGGAGCTGGTGCGCGACCGCCAGACCCTGGAGCCGGCCACCGAGGAAACCACCCAGCTGTGCAACCGCCTGCGTGACCTGGGCATCTTCATGCAGCCGACCGGGGATTACCTGAACATCCTCAAGATCAAGCCGCCGATGTGTACCACGCGGGCCAGCGTGGACTACTTTGTCGACAGCATCGATCGCATCCTGTCGGAAGGCCTGTAATCACAGTGAAACCGCGTATGTCGATTGTTATCGACATACGCGGTTTTTTTATTCCTTAACGGTTGGTAGGCTGGCTTTTATTGTCGATATATATCGGGTATAAAACCGCCATGCCTTCCCCTATTCCCCAGAGGTTACCGATGAAGACCCTCAACTCCACGCCGCGCGCCGATGGCTTCCACATGCCCGCCGAATGGGCGCCGCAAAGCCAGGTCTGGATGGTCTGGCCCGAGCGTTCGGACAACTGGCGCCTGGGCGGCAAGCCTGCCCAGGCCGCCCACGTGACCCTGGCCAAGGCCATTGCCCGCTTCGAGCCGGTCACCGTTGCCGTGTCTGCCGGCCAGTACGAAAACGCCCGCCGCCAGCTCGACCTGCCGAACATCCGCGTGGTGGAAATCAGCAACGATGACGCCTGGGTGCGCGACACCGGCCCGACCTTCGTGATCAACGACGCCGGCGAAGTGCGCGGCGTGGACTGGGGCTTCAACGCCTGGGGCGGCTTCGACGGCGGCCTGTACGCGCCGTGGAACCGCGACGAAGAGCTGGCGGCCAAGGTACTGGAAATGGAGCGCTGCCAGCGCTACCACACCGAAGGTTTCGTGCTCGAAGGTGGCTCGATCCACGTCGACGGCGAAGGCACCCTGATCACCACCGAAGAGTGCCTGCTCAACCGCAACCGCAACCCGCACCTGAACCGTGAGCAGATCGAAGAGATCCTGCGCGAGCACCTGGCGGTGGAAACCATCGTCTGGCTGCCGGATGGCCTGTACAACGACGAAACCGATGGCCACGTCGACAACTTCTGCTGTTACGTCAGCCCAGGCGAAGTGTTACTGGCCTGGACCGATGATTCCAACGACCCCAACTACGCCCGCTGCCACGCCGCGTTCGAGGTGCTGAAAAACAGCCGTGATGCCAAAGGCCGCGAGTTCGTGGTGCACAAGATGCCCATTCCCGGCCCGCTGTTCGCCACCGAAGAAGAGTGCGCCGGTGTCGACCACGTGGTCGGCAGCCAGGAGCGCGACCCGTCGGTGCGCCTGGCCGGTTCCTACGTGAACTTCCTGATCGTCAACGGCGGCATCATCGCGCCAAGCTTCAACGACCCGGCAGATGCCCAGGCCAGAGCGATCCTGGCGAAGATCTTCCCCGACCACGAAGTGGTGATGATCCCTGGCCGCGAGCTGCTGCTCGGTGGCGGCAACATCCACTGCCTGACCCAGCAGCAACCGGCGCCGTTCAAGCGCTGAGGCTGCGATGCAGAAAAGGCCCGTCGGATGACGGGCCTTTTTTTTGCGCGGGCGATATGTGGCACTGTGAATGGCATATGTTTTGTATTGATTTCAGGGAGTTACTGAAGCACGTCGGATCGCCGTCTTGTAACAATCACTACGTAAATTAGCCGCTCACGGGCCAAGGGAGTACGTGTAGACATGAATGCAGCAAGTGAGACGGCTTTGCGCCCATCGTCAGTGAATCGCCAATCGCTCAGAATGCTGGCGCAGTGGTTGAAACACCATGGAAGCAATCGGGTCAGGACGACCGACCCACGACGTCTGCTTGACGGCCGCTATCCGCAAGGGCTGATCAGCGATGCGGAGCTTGAAGCACTGCTGGGTGTGTGGCACTGAAACAGGGCAGGAGCCCGACCCCATGAAAAACGCCACCGTGAATGCGGTGGCGTTTTCGTTTGTGGGGTGTCAGTGGCGGCCTCATCGCCGGCAAGCCGGCTCCCACAAGGGGCAGCGCAGGGTGTGGACTGCCCGTGTAGGAGCCGGCTTGCCGGCGATAGGGCCGGTGCAGGCAACCATCAGAAGCTGTAGGTACCGGTCACCACCAGGCTACGCGGGTCTCCTGGCTGAATCTGCGCGGCACTGGTCGCCGAGCTGTAGTAGGTCTTGTCGGCAATGTTGCTCAGCGCCGCCCGCACATCCCACTCCCGGGTCCGGAAGCCCGCCAGCGCATCCCAGCGCCCGTAGCCCGGCAGCACCGTGGTGTTCTGGTTGTCGGCATAACGCTCGCCCACCAGGGTCAGGCCGGTTTCCGCGTACCAGCCAAGCTCGGGCTTCCAGGTCACGAACAGGCTGGCGTTGCGCTTGGCCACATCGTTGATGCGGTTGCCTTCCAGGCCGTTGTTGTCCTTGACGATGGTGGCGTCCTGCAAGCCGATACCGCCGCGCACGTACCAGTTGCCAACGACGTTGCCGGTGGCGGTCAGCTCGATGCCGCGCGAGCGCTGCAGGCCGCTCATCACGGTGATTTCCGGGTTGATCGGGTCACGCGTGCGGCGGTTGTAGAGCTCCAGCTCGTAGATCGCCAGCGTGGTGGTCAGGCGCTCGTCCAGCCAGTCGCTCTTGACCCCGATTTCCTTCTGCCGGGTCAGCTCGGGGCTGGTGTCGTTGGTGTTGCCCGGGGCGCCTGGGGTGATGCCGATCAGGCCGCCGCCGACCGGCGAGAAGGTCTTGCTCCACGAGGCATAGAACGAATGGTCGCGCCACGGCGTATAGACCACGCCCAGGCGGGGGCTGGTGGTGGTGCTGTCCTGTTTTTCGGAAAGGTCGCGCACCTTGTTGGTGGTTTCCACTTCGAACTGGTCGAAACGCACCCCGGCGAGGATCTGCCATTGATCGTTCAGGCGGATCTGGTCTTGCAGGTACAGGCCACGGCTGTCGACCACCGTGTGGTTGTCGCTCGACACCACCATCTTGCCGTTGTGCTGCAGGTCACGGTTGGGGTTGTTCAGGTCCAGCGGCGGCACCGGCGTGCCACCGGCCGAAACTGCCGCGGCGTTGTACAGCGTCGGGTCGCGGCGCTGATGGCCCAGCTCCAGGCCCACGAGCAGCTTGTGCTCCACGCCCCAGGTGGCGAAATCGCCTTCGGCCTCGAGGTTGTTGAACAGGTTGCGGGTGGTCAGGTCCTGCTGCCAGCGCTGGCGAGTGACGGTGTTGTTGCTGGCGTTGTAGGCGGTTGCGTAGGTGTTGTCGAAATCGCTGTCGAGCTGGAACAGGCCCAGGGTATGGCGCAGTTGCCAGGTGTCGTTGAGCTGGTAGTTCAGGCGCGAGCGCAACGACTGCGCGCGGTCGTCGATGTAGTCGCGCTGGGTGTCGCCGTAGGTGGTGCTGCGGCTGACGTCGGCAGGGCGGCCGTTGACCCCGGGGATGCCGCGATCGGGGGTGCGGTTGTAGCGGCTGTATTCGTACTGCACCAGCCAGTTCAGGTCCTGGGAGATCTGCCAGCTCATCGACGGGGCGAACAGCTGGCGGCTGCCATCGATGCCATCGCGGAAGCTGTTGTTGTCCTGGTTGCCCAGGTTCAGGCGCAGGCTCACGGTGTCGCTGGGGTCGGCGCTGAGGTCGGCGTACAGGCTGCGCAGGTCTTCGCTGCCGCCCTGGGCTTCGATGGACGAGCGCCGGCCTTGCTCTGGGGCCTTGCTCACCCGGTTGACGATGCCGCCCTGGCTGCCACGGCCATACAGCACGGCTGCCGGGCCCTTGAGCACTTCGACCCGCTCGATGTTGTGCAGGTCGCGGATGTACTGGCTGTCGTCGCGAATGCCGTCCAGGTAGAAGTCGTTGCTGGCCTCGAAGCCGCGAATGCGCACGCTGTCGAAGCGCGTGTCGGCGCCGCTGCTGACGTTGGGGATGCCTTCGAGCGCCTTGCCCAGGGTGTTGCTGCCGTAATCCAGCACGTTGGCGGCTTTTACCGTGTCGATGGCCTGCGGCACGTAGCGCACCGGCGTGGAAGTGCGAGTGGCAGTGCTCACTTCCTTGACCCGCGGGTTGTCTTCTTCGCGCTCGCTGTCGGCGGTTACCGACAGTTCCGGCAGGGTGGTGGTGGCGGCGCTGGCCAGGCTGGCGCTGAACAGCAGCGAGAGGCCGAGTGTCAGGGGTGAAAGGCGGCAAGGGGCAAGCATGGAGGCATCCAGACCTGGGGCAGGTGAAAAGGGATGCGAATGGTAATGCTTGCTATTTGCTACTGCTCGGGAATTCGTAAAGGCTTGTCTTTACGTTTGTATCACTTTGTTACTAGTCAATTGGCAGGGTGCCATCAGGTAAATCGTGATTGAGATCAAAATGAGATTTCTGACAAAAGATAAATTGCCTGCTGATGGCGCGAACGTGCGCGCAAATGCAGCGTTCCTCTGGGTGATTTTGGTTATAACGACCTACATTTCACGACTTTTTGACATTTGTAATCGCACACGGCTAGGATTCCGCCAACGCCTGCTGGCCATGACCTGGCCATGCTGCTGTTCAAGGCCCGCCACATAAGCTTCGGCGGGCTTTTCAGTTTGGATCCGCATAGCGTCGAACCTACGAAGGGGCGTTGGTTCCTGGCGTCATATTGCAGAGCGTTTTTGATTAGGAATAAGGAAAACAACATGTTGAAAACCAGGATCAGCCTGGTCGCCCTGGCGATGATCGCCGCGACCCAGGCCCAGGCCAACGAGCAGGCCGACAGCAAGGGCTTCATCGAGGACAGCCACGCAAACGTTCTCCTGCGTAACGCCTACATCAACCGTGACAAGAAGCACGGCACTGATGACCAGATCGAATGGGGCCAGGCGGCCATCGCCAACTTCTCCTCCGGCTTCACCCAGGGCACCGTCGGTGTCGGCGTCGACGCATTCGGCCTGTACGCCGTGCGCCTGGATG
This sequence comes from Pseudomonas sp. UBA6315, assembly GCF_002438125.1. Lineage (NCBI taxonomy): Bacteria > Pseudomonadati > Pseudomonadota > Gammaproteobacteria > Pseudomonadales > Pseudomonadaceae > Pseudomonas > Pseudomonas sp. UBA6315. The sequence continues at coordinate 12,453 of NZ_DJTF01000062.1, read as the reverse complement.
GCGGCAAGGGCCACAACGGTGGCGCCGGTGTCGACTTCTTCAAGCCGCACAACACCACCAACGCCGACGACAACGCCAGCGGCCCGCATGACCTGGCCCGCGCCGGTGCAGCGGTGAAGTTCCGCATCTCCAACACCGTGCTCAAGTACGGTGACCAGATGCCGACCCTGCCCGTGCTGCAGTACGACGACGCGCGCCTGCTGCCAGAAAGCTTCACTGGCACTCTGATCACCTCCAAGGAAATCCAGGGCCTGGAGCTGAACGCCGGTCGCTTCACCCAGGAAGCGCGCAAGAGCGCCGAGCGTCGTGACGGTGGCGGCCTTAAGTCGATCAACGTGCTCGGCGGCAGCTACAAGTTCACCGACAACTTCACCGCTTCGCTGTACACCGCAGACAACGAAGACGTGATGAAGAAGCACTACCTGGGCCTGAACTACGTCTTCCCGATCGCCAATGACCAGTCGCTGACCCTGGACTTCAACGGCTACAAGTCGGACATCGACAAGAAGTTCGTCCAGTCTGCCGAGCTCAACGGCGACTCCAACACCATCTGGAGCCTGGCCGCGACCTACGCCTACGGCGCGCACTCGTTCACCATCGCGCACCAGCGCAGCACCGGCAGCACCGGCTACAACTACGGCTGGTACCAGAACGAAGGCGGCGTGGGTGACGGTGGTTCGACCATCTACCTGGCCAACTCCTACTGGTCCGACTTCAACGCCGAAGACGAGCGCTCCTGGCAGCTGGGCTACGGCCTGGACTTCGGCGCCTACGGCATCCCGGGCCTGACCTACAAGCTGGCCTACGTGGTGGGTGACAACATCAACACCCGCAACGTCAAGAATCCGGAAGGCTTCGGCGAAGGTAAAGAGCGCGAGATCTTCAACCAGATCCGCTACGTGGTACAGGACGGCCCGGCCAAGGACCTGTCGATCAAGCTGCGCAGCTCGTTCCTGCGCACCAACAACGCTGTACAGCAGAACGGCTACAACGACGACGGCAACGAAGTCCGCGTATTCGTCGAGTACCCGATCAGCATCTTCTGATACTGATCAGGCGTACCCAACAGCCCTGGCTTATGCCGGGGCTGTTTCTTTTCTGCGCACCGGTGCCGCGGGCGCCGCTGCCGCCTCCCCGGTCTCTGGCGCAAAGCTGTCGCTGCGGGCCATCCGCCACATCCGCGCATAGAACTCGCTTTCGATCGAGCCGCTGAGCAGTTCGCCCGGCTTGAGGAATTGGTGCAGGTCGGAAAACAGGCTGATTTCGCTGGTGCTGATGCGCCGCGCCAGGTGCTTGGGCTTGAGCTCCGACGGGTGCTCAAGGCCCGCCGCCGCGAGCATTTCGGCCAAGGCGTGCAAGGTATTGCGGTGGAAACTGGCCACCCGCTGGGCCTTGTCCGGCACCACCAGCGCGCGCTGGCGCAGTGGGTCCTGGGTGGCAACGCCGGTCGGGCACTTGTTGGTGTGGCAGCTCTGCGACTGGATGCAGCCGATGGCGAACATGAAGCCGCGCGCCGAGTTGACCCAGTCGGCGCCGATCGCCAGCACGCTGGCGATATCGAAGGCGCTGACGATCTTGCCCGCCGCGCCGAGGCGGATGCTCGAGCGCAGGTTCAGGCCCACCAGGGTGTTGTGCACGAACATCAACCCTTCGCGCATGGGCACGCCCATGTTGTCGCTGAACTCGCGTGGCGCCGCGCCCGTGCCGCCTTCCTTGCCATCGACGACGATGAAGTCGGGGGTGATGCCGGTCACCAGCATGGCTTTGGCGATGCCCATGAACTCCCACGGGTGGCCCAGGCAGAACTTGAAGCCCACCGGCTTGCCCCCAGACAGCTCGCGCAGGCTGGCGACGAAGTGCAGCAGCTCCATGGGGGTGTGGAAGGCGCTGTGCGCAGCGGGCGAGATGCAGTCCTGGCCTTCGCGCACGCCGCGGGTGGCGGCGATTTCCGCACTCACCTTGTGGCCTGGCAGGATGCCGCCATGGCCCGGCTTGGCGCCCTGGCTGAGCTTGATTTCGATCATCTTCACCTGCGGGTCGCTGGCCTGGGCGGCGAAGCGTTGCGGGTCGAACTGCCCATCTTCCGTGCGGCAGCCGAAGTAGCCGCTGCCGATTTCCCAGATCAGGTCGCCGCCGTGCTCGCGGTGGTAGGGGCTGATGCTGCCTTCGCCGGTGTCATGGGCAAAGCGGCCCAGGCGCGCGCCCTGGTTGAGCGCGGCGATGGCGTTGGCGCTGAGGGCGCCGAAACTCATCGCCGAGATGTTGAAGATCGACGCCGAGTAAGGCCGGCGGCACTGCGGCCCGCCGATGGAAATGCGAAACGAGGCCGGGTCCGGCGTTGCCACCGGCAGCATCGAATGGCTGATGAATTCGAAGCCCGGCTTGTAGGCATCGTTGAGCGTGCCGAACGCCTTCTCGGCGCTTTCGTTCTTGGCTCGGGCGTAGACCAGCGAGCGCTGCGAGCGCGAGAACGGCAGCTTGTCGTCGTCGCCTTCGATCAGGTACTGGCGGATTTCCGGGCGAATGGTTTCGATCAGGTAACGGATGTTGCCCAGGATCGGATAGTTGCGGCGCACGGCGTGGTGGCTCTGGCGCAGGTCGTTGAGGCCGACCAGGCTGAGCAGGGCGGTGACCACCGTCAGCGGCCACAGCCAGGCGTGTTCGGCGAGCAGGGGGAGGCTGGCGAAGGTGAACAGCAGGCACAGGGCCAGGCAGGCGTAGCGGCTGGGTAGGGAGTGTTTCATGGGTCCATCGCAGGCAGGATGACCGGGCCAAGCATAGGCAAACTGGGCGTTTGGAAAACCAGGCGAAACGGTAAAACACTGTTACCTGATAGTGGGTTGCTTTGTGGCTGCGGGCCTCATCGCCGGCAAGCCGGCTCCCACAGAGGTAGACCGCACTGGGCCTTGTGGGAGCCGGCTTGCCGGCGATGAGGCCCGCAAAGCCCCCTTAGCCAGGCAGCCGAACGCTGGCCCGCAAGCCACCCCCGTCGCGGTTGGCCAACAGCAATTCACCGCCATGGCTGGCCGCGATGCGCTGGGCGATGCTCAGCCCCAGCCCATAGCCACCAGAGCCCTGGTTGCGCGAGCCCTCGCCACGCACGAACGGGTCGGTGATGGTGGCCAGCAACCCCGGCGCAATCCCCGGGCCACGATCATCGACGTGGATGAGCACCCCCGTGGCGCTGCGTTCCAGCGTGACCGACACCTCCCTGGCATAACGCAAGGCATTGACCAGCAGGTTCTGCAGGCAGCGCTGCATCAGCAGCGCATCCACTCGCACGCTGCCGGCCTTGCCCTGCACGGGCAGTGCTTCCTCGCCAGTGGCCAGGTCGGCGCACTGCCGCGACACCAGCCGGTCGAGGTCCACTTGCTGCAGGTTCTGCTGCTCGCCTGCACGCACATAATCCAGCACCTGGCCGATCATGCCGTCCATCTGCGTGATGTTCTGGCGCAAGCGCTCGCGGTGTTCGTCGTCGGCCAGGCGCTCCAGGCGCAGGCGCATGCGGGTCAGCGGCGTGCGCAGGTCGTGGGAGACGGCGGCGAGGAAGTACGCCTTGTCGTTGACCATGCTGATCAGGCGCTGCTGCATGGCGTTGAAGGCCTGGGCCGCCTGGCGTACCTCCTGCGGGCCGTCCAGCGCCAGTGGCGCCTGCGCCAGGTTGCTGCCCAGGCCACGGGCGGCGTCGGCCAGGCGCTGCAGCGGGCGCAGGCACAGGCGCACCGCCACCAGGCACACCAGCAGCACGGCGAGCATGCGCACGGCATACACCCGCAGCAGGTAATCGCTGATCAGCAACCAGGCCGACTCGCCACTCCAGTCCTGCAACTCCTGGCCATCGACCAGCAGCCAGTGGCCGTCGGCCAGCGGCACGGCGAACTGCAGGTGCGCCTGGGCCGTGCGCAAGCCGAACAGGCTGTGCCAGACGATCGGCTGGCCCTGCTCGTCGGTGAGGTGGGCCTTGAGCAGCCGCACCGCCTGCGCATGCCCCAATTCGTAGCTGAGCGACTGCTGCAGTAATTGCGCGATGCGCCGATGGCCGCGGCGCTGGTTGTCTTCGGGCCCCGGCGGGTGGTCGGCGCAGCGCACATGGTAGTGCCTGGGCACCTGCACGCCGGCGGCCTGGCAATCGGCCTGGGCAATCAGCGGCGCGCTGCGGGCGGCCATCAGGCGCACAGGGGCTTCGAGCACCTGGGCAAAGCGCACATCGAACCAGATGCTGCTCGACATCAGCTGGATCACCAGCGTGCCGCTGACCATGATCAGCAACAACTGGCCGAACAGCGTGCGCGGCCACAGGCGCCGCAGCCAGCGCATGCTCAGCCGGCCTCGGCGCGGTGGATGCTCAGCAGGTAGCCTTCGTTGCGGATGGTGAGGATCTGCGCCGCGTTGGCAGGCGCCCGGCGCAGTTGCTGGCGCAGGCGGCTGATGCACATGTCCACCGAACGGTCGTCGGGCAGGTGCTCGCGGCCGAACGCGCTGCGCGTGAGCTGATCGCGCGATACCACGCGGTTGTTGGCCTCCAGCAGTTCACGCAGCACCCGGTAATCGGACCGGGGCAGCGTCAGCGCCTGACCATCGGGGCGGGTGAGCAGGCGCTTGACGTGTTCCAGGCTGAAGCCGGCAAAGTGCTGGGCCTCGGCCGCTGGCGCCTCGCTCGGCGCATCCAGGCGTTGCGGGCGGCGCAGCACGGCCTTGATGCGGGCAATCAGCTCGCGCGGCTCGAAAGGCTTGGCCAGGTAGTCATCAGCGCCCACTTCCAGGCCGATGATGCGGTCCAGGGTGCTGCCCTTGGCCGACAGCATGATCACCGCCAGGCCCGGGGTGGCCTGCAGCTGCCGGCACAGGCTCAGGCCATCTTCGCCTGGCAGCATTAAGTCCAGCACCACCAGGTCGACCTTGTGCCGGGCCATCTCTTGGCGCATGCCATCACCGTCGGCCGCCGCCACCACCGTGTAGCCGGCATCGGTCAGGTAATCGCAGAGAAGTTCGCGGATCTCGTCGTCATCATCGACGACCAGTAGGGTCGTGCTCATCGGGGAAAAACACCTGTTCGGGGAGGGCCTTCAGCGCTCGTTACGTTCAATTACATGCCCGTACAAGCCGAGCATGGAGCGCAGTGGGCGCATCCCTAGAATCGTAACAAAAAATCATCTGCAAATACGAAGCCTTCCCAAATGAAACCTCAAAGCATGAAGCTTCACCCGCTCGCCTGCGTCGTCGCGCTGGCCGTCAGCGGCAGTGCCCTGGCCGCCGAAACCCAACCCATGGAGTTGCAAGCCACGCAGATTCAAGACAGTGCCTTGCTGCCAGCCGACGCTGCCGGCCAGCTCGGCTACACGGTGGAAAGCACCCGCAGCTCCACAGGCCTGGCCCTGACGCCCCGGCAGACCCCGCAGTCGGTCACCAGCATCACCCGCCAGCAGATGGACGACCGCGATATCCACACCATCGCCCAGGCACTGGACACCACGCCGGGGGTGACCGCCAACCAGTCCGAGGTAGGCGGGCGCACCGACTTCCGTGCCCGCGGCTACTCGATCAGCAACTGGAAGGTCGATGGCTTGCAGTTCCAGGGTGGCTCCGACTTCAGCGGTGGCGGCAATGCGCTGAACATGGACCTGTACGAACGCATCGACATCGTGCGCGGCGCCAACGGCCTGCTCGGCGGCACCGGCGACCCCTCGGCCACCGTCAACCTGCTGCGCAAGGCCCCGACCACCACTTTCGGCGGCAGCGCCTACGCCACCTATGGCAGCTGGGACAAACGCCGCCTGGGCGCCGACCTCAACCTGCCGCTGTCGGCCGATGGCCGCCTGCGTTCGCGCCTGGTGATGACCCAGCAAGACGCCAACTCCTTCCGCGACAATCAGTCCGAGCGCGCTCGCGCGGCCCTGGCCAACTTCGAATTCGACCTGGACGACGCCACCACCCTGGGCGCCGGCTACCAGTACGAATACAACAAGGTGGTCGGCGGCGGCTGGGGTGCCAACATCCCGATCTGGTACCGCGACGGCAGCACCACCGACCTGCCGCGCAGCACCAACCTGGCGCCGAGCTGGAGCTTTGGCGAGTACACCACCCGCACCGCCTTCGGCTCGCTGCAGCACCGCTTCGACAACGACTGGTCGCTGGACCTGAAAGCCGCCCAGAGCACCAGCGAAGTGCTCAACCACCGCGGCCTGGCCAAGGTCAACTCGGCCGGGCGCGGCCGCTACGGCGGCTACTGGGACCAGGATGGCAGCGGCGCGGTGCTCAATGGCCTGCACAGCGCCAGCGACACCACCCAGCAGTCCGCGCAGGTCGACCTGTCGGGGCCATTCCAGCTGTTCGGCCGCACCCACCAGGCGATGGTCGGCTACAACGACAGCCGCACCGTGGCCTGGTCGCCGGAGTACAGCTGCACCATGGTCAGCGACGCCAGCGTCAGCGCCCCCGCGCTTGGCTGCCAGTTCCGCGCCAACAACGGCCTGCCGCTGACCGACTGGCACAACGGCGTGGACAGCGACTTCGACATGCTCGCCTCGCGCACCGGCCGCCACAGCAAGACCACCACCCGCCTGCAGGGCATGTACGCGGCCACCCGCCTGAGCATTACCGACCCACTGTCGGTGATCATCGGCCTGCGCTCCACGGACTACTCCGCCACCACCCGCAGTGTCGGCGGCGTGCGCAGCAACCAGCAGAACCATGGCATCGTCACGCCTTACCTGGGCGCGGTGTACGACCTGGACGACACCTATTCGCTGTATGCCAGCTACACCGACATCTTCAACCCGCAAACGGCCGAGACAGAGAGCGGCACCAAGGTCGAGCCGATTCGTGGCCAGAGCTACGAAACCGGCATCAAGGGCGCGTGGCTGGAGGGGCGGCTGAATGCCTCGGCGGCGTATTTCCGCACCAAGCAGGAAAACAAGGCCGTGCTCGACGATGGCCTGACCACGCCCACCGGAGGTGATGCCTACAAGGCAGGCACCGGCCAGGAAACTGACGGGATCGACCTGGAAATCGCCGGCGCCCTGACGCCGAACTGGAATGTGTATGGCGGGTATACGTACCTGCATTTCCGCCGTGTCGACAGCGACGGGCGTAGCGATCCTTCGCACCTGTTCAAGGCGTCGACGACTTATCGGCTGTCTGGGGCGCTTGATCGGTTGACCGTGGGGGCGGGGGTGAGGGCGCAGACCAACATTCGCGCCATTTCAAGCCCGGCGGGGCAGCCAGTGAATGGGGTGAGTGCGGGGGCTACCGATGTGAACTGGTCGGGGTATGCGATCTGGAATGCGATGGCGAAGTATCAGGTGACTGACGATACGGCGGTTAGCCTGAATGTGGATAACCTGTTCGACAAGCATTACTACACGCAGTATGGGTTCTATGCGGGAGCGATTTATGGGGATCCGCGGAGTGTGTCGGTTGGGGTGAGTACGGCGTTTTGATTTGTAGGTTCATGCCTTTGGTTGTGTAGGGGGTTGGAGATCGAGCGCCGCCCGCGCGGCGCTCGATCTCAACGTCCCCGCATCACTAATGCCGTACACCCGGCCGCCTCACGCCCCCTCACCTGGGCGCCTTCCCCGCTGGTCCACATCATCCTTCTGCAAATGCCCACCCAGACTGTCCCAATCCTCCCCAAACAACTCGACCGGGTGCATGGTCCGGTCTGCGCCATTGCCACAGGCCAGCGCTTTGGCCGGGCAATACAAGTCGCACCCCCAGCAGATGCGCTCTGGGTGGGAGGGGTTGTGGGGAAACTTCTTGGCCATGGCATGCCTCCGGGAGGAGATCGTGTGATCTGAACCTACGCTTGCCACTCCAGCCAGGGCTGACTGAGATCAAGCTTTGTTGAGGTATAGCCAAATTGGCGACATGATCGAGCAGGTCTGTTGAAGGAGTGGATGAAATGGCATCGATGAAACGTCCTCGCCTGCGGGCTGTTCAGCCCCGCCCGGGCGCCAAACTGGAGCTGACATTTACCAATGGCCAGCGATTTACCTTGGACATGAGCGACGCGCTGCAAGCGTATCCAGGGCTAGCGCCGCTGGCCAAGACCAAAGCGTTCGAAAGCGCCATCCTGGGGGATGGCGGCTGGTCGGTGGAATGGCCGCAGCTGGATATTCAGATCGGTGCCGACACCTTGTTACTGGATGCGCTGGCCCAGACAGCACCGGATGAGAACACACGAATTTTCATTCGCTGGCGCTTGCGCCATCGGATGACACTCGACCAGGCGGCCGAAGCGCTTGGTGTGAGTGCGCGGAGCATCAGTCGGTACAGCAGTGGTCGCGAAGCTGTGCCACGCACGTTGGCATTGGCGTGTCTGGGCTGGGAGGCGTTGGAGCAGAAAGCTGCCTAAGCGGCATGGGAAAGCCCGAAACAAAAAAGGCCCACCTTTCGGTGAGCCTTTTTTGATACTGCGTATGGTGCCGGCACCAGGAATCGAACCCGGGACCTACTGATTACAAGTCAGTTGCTCTACCATCTGAGCTATACCGGCAATGGGGCGTCATTATAGCGATCGGTTGGCGCCTGTAAACCACTTCCTTTCGATTGTGCGCAAATGAGCTAAGTCACCGGCCTGAAAGGGGAATTTTCCTACCAGCCGCGGTGGATGGTGTTGACGTTCGGTTCGGTCTTGCCGGGGTTGAAGAACAGCTTGTCGTTGTCGCAGCCGCGCTTGCGGCAGGGGCTTTCGACGCGCAGGGGCAGGCCGTTGTCGCCGCCCAGCTGCATGCCGGGGGTGTTCCAGTCCAGGTGGCTGGTGTGGGGCGCCGGGGTGCTGGTGGCGCAGGCGCCCAGGGCCAGGGTGCAGGCCAGCAGGGTCAGGGGTTTGGCTTGGGTCACGATGCGAAAGTCCGGTAGTCCATTGTCGGTTCTGGCGCGACGCCAGAAGGTCGCGAGGCTGGCGGGCAGCGTGCGACTCGGCTTTTACTGATTTGGGGCGGGGATGATACACCGGTGGCAGGGGTGCCGGGGGAGTGCTTTTGATTGTTGGGTGGCTGGTCGGGCCTCCTCGCGGGGCAAGCCCGCTCCCACAGGTTCGTCACAAGCCTTGAGGTGTGTGCTGGACCTGTGGGAGCGGGCTTGTCCCGCGAATGGGCCTGTCGCCGTAAGGGAATTCTGAACCTGGAGCCTAATGCTTCAGGAAATCAGCATTTGGGAATTATCCTACGCACGCTTGCGAAGTTTCACTGTTGGCGGGGAAGTGGCCCAGGGATACCGTTCCCCGGTCGCCAATACCTGGCGACCGGGTGTGAGAACCCGCTAAGGAGTTACTGAGCTTGCTGTTATGGCAGTCGTACACGGGCAGACTTAGGTCTGGCCGAGCTTTGTAGCTCCCTCGGTTTTCTCACCCCGTGTATGACTGCCGCCTTGATCCGTGAGAAAGGTCTCTGTGGCAGTCCAACCGGAGCTGCTGCCATGAATAAGATTGTCCCCGACCCACCCCGCCAAAAAATCCTCCACACCCCATTCTTCTCGATCCACAGCGACATCACCCCGCCCGACGCCCTCGTATACGCCGCCGAGCTCCTGTGTGGCGTGATCGACACCCTCGACGAATACTGCCACCTGCACGCCGGCGAACCCGGCCTGAACATCCTCGGCAACGCCGCCCACGCCACCGATTCGGCGCGGGTACTCGCCGAGCACGCACTGGCGCGGATAAACGCCGAAAAGGAAGGGGAGTGAGGCCATGACCGACAAACCCACAACCCTTCTCACGGCGGGCGCTGAAACCTTCCTGGAAGTCGGCAACCCACCCATCGACCTGCTGCGGGTGCAGCCGGGCATCCCGGTAGACGATGCCTACGAACAGGTCTCGATCCTGCTCGGCTACATCAAGCACCTGGTGCGCGAAGGCGATATGGAAGATGACCACAAGCTGCTGGGCGCCGCCGACTACCTCAGCGCCTTGGCCAAGGCCTTGATGAACGACATCGAGATGGCCAAGAACCGCCTGCATTAACGCCCCGCGCCTACGCACAAGAAAAGCTTATGCACAAGAGGCATGCGCTGCTTGCGCGAAAGGCATGCCGAACCACGCCACCGCTGGTCTTTGCGCAAACGCCTGTTTTTACTGGGCTTGAAGCACACGAGGGAATAACCGGGCGGCTTGAAATAGCGCTCGGCTTGATCCAGTCATCAAAAGCTTGTTCACAGACTTATCCACAGGTTGTACTGCGGCTAGCGGTCGCGTTCGGCCAGCAGCAGCAGGTTGCGTGGAGTCAAAGGATAGTCGCAGAAAGTGCCAACGCGAACGCTGTAGCCCTGTTCTTCGAGGAACAGGGCGCGATCGAGCACCAGCCACAGTTCCAGCGGCCGGCGGAACAGGTTGCGCAGGCGTTCGAGGTTGCGCACTTGGGCCAGGCGCTGCCAGCCGGCGGCTTCCAGGGCTGCCCAGTCTGCAGTGAGGGTCAGCTCCAGCCCGCGCAGCTCGGCCAGGTCGCGGCAGTACTGGGCGAAGGGTTTGTCCAGCCAGGCAACTGGCAACGATGGCGTGGGCAGGTATTCATCGCACTGGCGTTGCTCGCGCTGCAGCAGGTCGAAGCCCAGGCGCCGGGCCATCGAACGGTCGCGCTGGTGGCGCACGCGGGCGCCGGCAGTGACGGTTTCGCTCAGGGGCAGGCCAAGGTCATTCAGCGACAGCTGCAGCGGCGAGCGCTGCGCGGCTGTGGATAACGCCTGGTAGTGCTCGCCCGGCACGCGGTTGTAGCAGCACGGGGCCACGGCCAGGTGGCGGCAGCCTTGCTGGCTGGCGCTGCGCAGCAGGTGCACGTGCAGCTCGCCGCAGGCGTGCAGGGCCACCACGCTCTTGTCGCTGCCCAGGTACCGGGCGCTGCCTGCGGCCATCACGTCCTGGTGAACGTGGGTGGCGGGCAGCTGATGGTGATCGCTCAGGGCTTGGCCGGCGCTGACCAGCTCAGCGTCGTATTCCAGGCAGGTCAGTTGCTGGCCGGGCTGCAGCAGGCGGCGGCCGAGGTGGCCTTTGCCCGAGCACCAGTCCAGCCAGTGCTGGGTCTGTTGGTGAAAGCCCAGGCGGCGGCTGAAGGCTTCGATCTGCTGCCATTTGCGGCCAGGGACGTTGGCGTCGAGGCGGTGGCCGGCGGGGGGCAGGCCGATGTCGGGGAGCTCGCCTACGGCCGCTAGCTGCTGGGCTTGCTGGGCCAGCTGCGGGAAGGGGGCGGGGAGACGTTGTGGGTCGATGTTGGCCTCGGCGTCGGCCAGGGGGCATTGGCGCAGGTAGGCGGCGAGCTCGGGGTATGCGGTTTCCCAGTCGAGGCGCAGGGCGGTGAAGGGGCGGGGTTTCCACAGCTGTTGGTGGCTGGCCAGGAACTGGTCGAGGGCCTGGAAGCGGTCGCTTAGGTGATGGCTGTGGAGGATGGGGTGCATGGGGGATACAGAGTTGGGTGGTGGTTTTGATGGCCTCTTCGCGGGGCAAGCCCGCTCCCACAGACAGCGCTGTGGGGCGGGCATTTTCAATCCAGGCTCAACGGCCCTGGCAGGCGTCCACGCGCAGCCAGCGCTCGAGCAGCTTGAAGCCTTGCACCAGCACGAACGAGATCACCAGGTAGAACACGCCGGCAGCGAAGAAGATTTCCACCGGCAGGTAGGTGCGGGCAATGATGGTGCGGGCCATGCCGGTCAGTTCCAGCAGGGTCACGGTGCTGGCCAGGGCGCTGGCCTTGAGCATCAGGATCACTTCGTTGCTGTAGGCCGGCAAGCCGATGCGCGCCGCGCGCGGCAGCATGATGTAGAACAGCGTCTTGCCGCGCGACATGCCCAGCGCCCGCGCCGCCTCGATTTCGCCCTTGGGGATGGCCTGCAGCGCACCGCGCAGAATCTCGGCGATGTAGGCGGCGGTGTGCAGGGTCATGGTGACCACGGTGCACCAGAAGGGGTCGCGCAGGTAAGGCCACAGGCTGCTCGAACGCACCAGGTCGAACTGCGCCAGGCCGTAATAGACCAGGAACAGCTGCACCAGCAGCGGCGTGCCGCGGAAGAAGAAGATGTAGCCGTAGGGCAGGGCGCGCACGTACCAGTGGCGCGACGAGCGGGCGATGCCCAGCGGGATGGCCAGGATCAACCCGGCAACCACCGCGATGGCCACCAGCTCCAGGGTCAGGGTGGCGCCCTGGGCCAGGCGTGGCAGCCACTTGATGATCACTTCCCAGTTCATTGTTCAGCCCTCGCAAAGCCGCGAGCGGCGCGTTTTTCCAGGAAGTGCATGCCGGTCATGGCGATGATGGTCAGGCTCAGGTAGATGCAGGCGGCGACCATGTAGAAGGTGAACGGCTCCTTGGTCACGGTCACGCCGATTTGCGCGTGGCGCATGATTTCTTCCAGGCCGATCACCGACACCAGCGCGGTGTCCTTCATCAGGATCATGAACAGGTTGCCAAGGCCGGGCAGGGCGATGCGCCACATCTGCGGCAGGATGATCCGCGACAGGATGCG
>NZ_DJTF01000172.1:0-58276 GCF_002438125.1 Pseudomonas sp. UBA6315 | reverse complement strand
CCATGGAAACCCCGATCGGTGACGATGAAGATTCGCACCTGGGCGACTTCATCGAGGACTCGACCATGCAGTCCCCGATCGACGTGGCCACGGTCGAAAGCCTCAAGGAAGCGACCCGCGACGTGCTCTCGGGCCTGACCGCACGTGAAGCCAAAGTGCTGCGCATGCGTTTCGGTATCGACATGAACACCGACCACACCCTCGAAGAGGTGGGCAAGCAGTTCGACGTGACCCGTGAGCGGATCCGTCAGATCGAGGCGAAGGCGTTGCGCAAATTGCGCCACCCGACTCGCAGCGAGCATCTGCGCTCCTTCCTCGACGAGTGAAGACAAAACCCCGGCCCAGGCCGGGGTTTTTCTTATGTGACAAAAGGTCGTGGCCACTCGCTACCCGCCGGGCCGATTGCCCGTCTACACTCGAGTTCAGACCACCTGAATGCGAGGCTGATATGCCGCCTATGCCGGCCATTCTGTTGCTGCTCCTGATCCTGTGGAACACGACGGCCGGCGCCCTGACCCTGACAGACGAGGAAAAAACCTGGCTGGCTGCCCACCCGCAGCTGAAGCTGGGCGTCGACGCTTCCTGGCCACCGTTCGAGTTTCGTGACCAGGAAGGCCGGTACCAGGGATTGGCCGCCGATTACATCGCCTTGCTCCAGGAACGCCTGGGTGTAACGCTCAAGCCGATCGAGCCCAGCAGCTGGACCGAGGTACTGCAGCAGGCACGGGAAAGCCGCATCGACCTGCTACCCGGCATCATGTCCACGCCGGAGCGCCAGGGTTACCTGGCCTTCACCCGCCCTTACCTGGATTTCCCCATCGTCATCCTGGCCCATGAAGGCGGCGCACAACCGCGCACCCTCAAGGACCTTTACGGCCTGAAGATCGCCGTGGTGGAGAACTATGCGCCCCATGAGCTGCTACGTACCCACCACCCCGACCTCAACCTGGTGGCCATGCCCAATGTCAGTTCGACCTTGCAGGCGCTGGCCACCGACGAAGTGGACGCGGTGGTCGGCGACCTTGCCTCGAGCATCTGGAGCCTGCGCCAGCTCAAGCTCGAGGGCCTGTACGTCAGCGGCGAAACCCCGTACCGCTACCAGCTGGCCATGGCCGCACCGCGCGACGACAAGGTCTTGGTCGGTATCCTCGACAAGGTCATGGCCGACATGTCCAGCGACGAAATCAGCCAGATCCAGCAACGCTGGGTCGGCAACGTGGTGGACCAACGCACCTTCTGGCACGACATGCTGATCTACGGCCTGCCCGCCATGCTGCTGCTGGTCGCCATCCTCGCCGTGGTCATCCGCATCAATCGCCGGCTCAGCTCGGAAATTTCCCGGCGCATCGCGCTGGAGCAGGAGCTTCGCAGCAGCGAGTACCACTACAGGGGCCTGATCGAGAGCCTGTCGGCCATTGCCTGGGAGGCCGACGCCAACGATTTCACCTACAGCTACGTCTCGCCACATGCCGAAGACCTGCTCGGCTACCCCTTGCACGACTGGCTCAAACCCGGGTTCTGGCGCAGCATCCTGCACCCTGACGACGCCCTCTGGGCCCAGGCCTTCTGCGAAAGCGAAACTGCCGCCGGGCGCGACCACAGCCTCGATTACCGGGTGATCCGCGCCGATGGCCAGGCGCTTTGGGTACGCAACATCGTCAGCATGATCGAGCACGGCCACCGGCCGGTGATGCGCGGGCTGATGATCGACATCAGCGAAACCAAGCACACCGAAGACGCCCTGCGCTTGTCCGAGCAAAAGTTTGCCTCGGTGTTCCAGCAATGCCCCGACATCCTGCTGATCGCCCGCCTTGGCGACGGCTGCCTGCTGGAGGTGAACGAAGCGTTCGAGGAACAGATCGGCCTTTCCCCTGGCCAGGTGGTCGGCCGCACGGCGACCGAGCTGAACCTGTGGGGCGTGCAAGGCACCGGCCCTTTACTGCTCGAGCGCCTGCACCAGGGCAATGGCATCCGCAACCTGGAGATGAGCTTCCGTCGCAGCAATGGCCAGCTGTTCACCGGCCTCACCTCCGCCGAAACCTTCGAGCTCGACGGCACCCTGGCCTTCGTCGTGGCAGTGCGCGACATCAGCCAGCTGAAGGAAACCCAGCAGCAGCTGCAAATTTCCGAAGAAAAGTTCGCCAAGGCCTTCCACGCCTCCCCCGACGGCCTGCTGCTGTCGCGCCAGAGTGATGGCCTGCTGGTCGAGGTCAACGAAGGCTTCTGCCGCCTGACCGGTTACGAACTCAACCCATCGATCGACCAGACCTCGTTCGACCTGGGCATCTGGGTCGACCTCAACGAACGCAAGCGCCTGATCGACCTGCTGGCCCGCGACGGCTTCGTGCGCGACTTCAGCTGCCACATCCGCCGCAGCGACGGGCAGATTCGCCTGTGCGAGCTGTCCACTCGGCCACTGCCGATCGGCGGCGTCGACTGCATGCTGACCATCGCCCGCGACATCACCGAACGCCACCTGATGCAAGAGAAGCTGCAGCTGGCCGCCACCGTTTTCGAAAACACCGCCGAAGGCGTATTGATCACGGATATCGACCAGCGCATCAGCGCCGTCAACCGCGCCTTCAGCGAAATCACCGGCTACAGCGAAATCGAAGCGCTCGGGCAAACCCCGCGCCTGCTCTCCTCTGGCCAGCATGACAGTGCGTTCTACGCCGCCATGTGGCACCAGCTCACCGCCGAAGGGCATTGGCAGGGCGAAATCTTCAACAAGCGCAAGAACGGTGAGCTTTACCCGGGCTGGCTGACGATCAGCGCCGTGCGCAACAGTGAGCGCGCGATCACCCATTTCGTCGCCGTGTTCGCCGACATTTCCAGCCTCAAGCACGCCCAGGCCAAGCTCGACTACCAGGCCCACCACGACCCCCTCACCGGGCTGCCCAATCGCGCCCTGTTCGAAAACCGCCTGCAGGCGGTGCTCACCTGCTCGCAGGTGTCCAACCGCCAGGGCGCGGTGCTGTTCCTCGACCTCGACCGCTTCAAGCACATCAACGACAGCCTCGGCCATCCGGTTGGCGACCTGCTGCTCAAGGGCATCGCCCAGCGCCTCAAGGAGCAGGTACGCGACGTCGATACCGTGGCCCGCCTGGGCGGCGACGAATTCATCATCCTCCTGCCCGGCCTGCACAAGCCCAGCGATGCCAGCGCCATCGCCAACAAGCTGCTGGCAGGCTTCAGCGCACCGTTCCAGGCCGGCGAGCACGAATTCTTCACCAGTGCCAGCATCGGCATCAGCCTCTACCCGCAGGATGGCACCGACGTCGCCACGCTGATCCGCAACGCCGACGCCGCCATGTACCGCTCCAAGGCCAAGGGCCGCAACCGCGTCGAGGCCTACACCCGCGACCTCACTGCCCAGGCCAGCGAGCGCATCGCCCTGGAGCACGAACTGCGCCGCGCCATCGAGCGCAACGAAATGAGCTTGAGCTACCAGCCCAAGTTCAGCCTCAAATCCCAGACCCTGGTGGGTGCCGAAGCGCTGATCCGCTGGAGCCACCCGACCTTCGGCGAGGTGCCGCCCGAGCACTTCATCCACCTGGCCGAGGAGAACGGCACCATCCTGCAGATTGGCGACTGGGTGCTGGACCAGGCCTGCCGGCAGATGCACCACTGGAAGATGGATTACCAAGCCTTCGGCCCCTTGTCGATCAACCTCGCCGGGGCACAGCTGCGCCACGGCGGCCTGGCCAAACGCATCGAACAGCTGCTCAAGACCTACCAGCTCAAGGCCGGCGACCTGCAGCTGGAGATCACCGAGAACTTCATCATGAGCCAGGCCGAAGAGGCCCTGGCCGTGCTGCACCAGCTCAAGCAGCTGGGCGTGCAGCTGGCGATCGACGATTTCGGCACGGGCTATTCGTCGCTCAGCTACCTCAAGCGCCTGCCGCTGGACATTCTCAAGATCGACAAGTCGTTCATCCGCGGCCTGCCCGATGACCCGCACGACGCCGCCATCGCCCGGGCCATCATCGCCCTGGGCCGCAGCATGCAATTGACGATCATTGCCGAGGGCGTAGAGAACCTGGCGCAGCAGCGGTTCCTGGCCGCCGAAGGCTGCGAGCAGATCCAGGGCTACATCGTCAGCCTGCCACTGCCGCCCGAGGAATTCGCCGCGAGCTTTCTTCGCATAGCACTATCCGATCTTTCGGATGGCACCCTTTCCAAACCCTCGTTATAATCCGGGCGCTTACTGAGGGCCTATAGCTCAGTTGGTTAGAGCAGAGGACTCATAATCCTTTGGTCCACGGTTCGAGTCCGTGTGGGCCCACCAGATACGACAAAGCCGCGCCAATGCGCGGCTTTTTTGTGCCTGCTCGAATCTACTGCGCGTTATCGCGCAATTGCGTCCGGCGAGGGTTGTAGAAGGTGCTGTCGGCCGGGATATCACGGGTTACCAGCGACATGGCGCCGATCACCACATTGTCACCAACGCTGATGTGGTCGGCGATGATGCAGCTGTTGGCCCCCAGGCTCACGTTGTCGCCGATGCGCAGCGCGTAGTCCTCCAGCCCCAGGGTCTTGATCCCGATCGAGCAGTTCTGGCGAATGAAGAAGTTGCGGCCGATGCTCACATGGCGGGTTATCACCACGCCGGGCAGGTGAGCGATGCGCAGGCCGGGGGCGATCTGTGCGCCGATGTCGATATCCACGGCGTACTTCAGGTTCAGGCGCTGCTGCATCCGCCGGGCATGGCGCCTGGCCAGGCCGCCGCGAGCCTCGAGGAACTGGGCCAGGCGAAAGGCGAAGAGAAAGCGCAGTTTATTGTC
This sequence comes from Pseudomonas sp. UBA6315, assembly GCF_002438125.1. Lineage (NCBI taxonomy): Bacteria > Pseudomonadati > Pseudomonadota > Gammaproteobacteria > Pseudomonadales > Pseudomonadaceae > Pseudomonas > Pseudomonas sp. UBA6315. The sequence goes on along the minus strand of NZ_DJTF01000172.1, from coordinate 53,492 downwards.
CTTGCGGGCACGCCGCAGAACATTGAAAAACAGGCTGGTAGAGCGTCCTGGCCGTTTCTTGTTGGAGACTTCCATCCTCCAACATTCGAGCAGGTCGGCGAACTTCACACCGGGGCCTCCAGCAAATGGGCCCACCATGATGACGCAAAACTCGTCTCGATGCACTTGGCCTTGCCCTGCCAACCCTTGCGTGGCTAGGCTTGCCAGCCCACTGCCGAGAGCTTTCCATGACCGATTCACGCCCCATCACCCTCGACGAAATCGACCGCCAACTGATCGCCCTGCTGCAGATCAACGCCCGCGAGAGCGTCGCCACCCTGGCCCGCCAGCTGGGTATCGCCCGCACCACGGTCAACTCGCGCCTGGCGCGGCTGGAAAAGGGCAAGGTCATCACCGGCTACGGCGTGCGCCTGGGACAGCGTCTGATCGGGGGTGGCCTGCAAGCCTACGTGGGGATCAAGGTGCAGCCGCGTTCCGGCAAGGAAGTCGTGCGGCGCTTGAGTGCAATGGGGCAGGTGCAGCAACTGTGCGCGGTGAGTGGCGAGTTCGACTACGTGGCCTGGTTGCGCAGCGATACGCCGGAACAGCTGGACCAACTGCTGGACCAGATTGGCAGTGTCGAGGGCGTCGAGAAGACCACCACCTCGATCATTCTCAGCAGCAAAGTCGATCGCGGTCAGCCGGTATGATTTCGGAGTTTTCCTACACGCGTTACAAGCGGTAATTCTCCAGCGCGCTCATGCAGCGCCGAGAAGTATAGGCTGGAAAAACGGCCCATTGACGGGCCTGCTCACCCCCTCCAAACTATACGCAGATAACGTACAATCAATGGATGCCATTTTTGTTGAGCTGCCGCCGTTCGAACGTCACCGGTCCGAGTTTCTCAGTGACGAGGAATATCGCTCGTTGCAGCAAATCCTGCCTAACTGATCAGCAGTGCAAGGTGCTGAAAAACCTGCTTGAACGCGAAATACTGATGAGGACACTCCATGCCCCGCAACCTCTTCACTGAACTGACTGAAGGCTTTGACGCGCTAGCCGAACAACGGGTGGGCAAGATGACCTTGCGCACGCATAAAGCCACCTTGACCGAGCTCGCCCCCCTGGCACCGAACGAGCTGATCGAACTGCGCCAGCAGCTCAACATGTCCAGGGCGCTCTTCGCCAACTACCTGCGGACCAATGCCCGTACCTTGGAAAACTGGGAACAGGGCCGCTCCAAACCCAATGCCCAGGCAATCGCCCTGATCCGCCTGGTACAGAAATTCCCGGAGACCGTAGAGCATCTTGCCTCCTTGGCGTGATCAGTCAAAATCTATCAACCCATCGTCGTTACGACGAAACAACATACATTAAGCCACCACTCTGCTCCTTAATTACGAACACCCCGCTCCCTAAAATGACCCCCAGGCATCTCCTATACTCAGGCTCCGCTCCTCGCGCAGCCGCTCTGGCAAGGTCACTTCATGAACAAGAAAAACCGCCACCCCGCAGACGGCAAGAAACCCATCACCATCTTCGGCCCGGACTTTCCCTTCGCCTTCGACGACTGGCTGGAACACCCCGCAGGGCTGGGCAGCATTCCGGCGGCTCGACACGGTGAGGAAGTGGCCATCGTCGGTGCCGGCATCGCAGGCCTGGTGGCGGCCTACGAGCTGATGAAGCTGGGCCTCAAGCCTGTGGTGTACGAGGCATCGAAGCTGGGCGGCAGGCTGCGCTCGCAAGCCTTCAACGGCACCGACGGCATCATCGCCGAGCTGGGCGGCATGCGCTTTCCGGTGTCCTCCACCGCCTTCTACCACTATGTCGACAAGCTGGGCCTGCAGACCAAACCCTTCCCCAACCCGCTGACCCCGGCCTCGCGCAGCACGGTGATCGACCTCGAAGGCCAGACCTACTACGCCGAGAAGGCCAGCGACCTGCCCGCACTGTTCCACGAAGTGGCCGATGCCTGGGCCGATGCGCTGGAAAGCGGTGCCCAGTTCGCCGAGATCCAGCAGGCGATCCGCGACCGCGACGTGCTGCGCCTCAAAGAACTGTGGAACAAGCTGGTACCGCTGTGGGACGACCGCACCTTCTACGACTTCGTCGCCACCTCGCGCTCGTTCGCCAAGCTCAGCTTCCAGCACCGCGAAGTGTTCGGCCAGGTCGGTTTCGGCACCGGCGGCTGGGACTCGGACTTCCCCAACTCGATGCTGGAAATCTTCCGCGTGGTGATGACCAACTGCGACGACCACCAGCACCTGATCGTCGGCGGCGTGGAACAGGTGCCGCAAGGGATCTGGCGCCATGTGCCCGAACGTTGCAGCCACTGGCCCGAAGGCACCAGCCTGAGCTCGCTGCATGGCGGTGCGCCGCGTACCGGGGTCAAGCGCATCGCCCGCGCAGCCGACGGGCGCCTGGCGGTCACCGACAACTGGGGCGACACCCGCCACTACGGCGCGGTTCTCGCCACCTGCCAGAGCTGGCTGCTGACCACCCAGATCGACTGCGAAGAATCGCTGTTCTCGCAGAAGATGTGGATGGCCCTGGACCGCACCCGCTACATGCAGTCGTCGAAGACCTTCGTCATGGTCGACCGACCGTTCTGGAAAGACAAAGACCCGCAAACCGGCCGCGACCTGATGAGCATGACCCTCACCGACCGCCTGACCCGCGGCACCTACCTGTTCGACAACGGTGACGACAAGCCGGGGGTGATCTGCCTGTCCTACGCCTGGATGAGCGACGCCCTGAAAATGCTGCCGCACCCGGTGGAAAAACGCGTGCAGCTGGCCCTGGATGCACTGAAGAAGATCTACCCGAAAACCGACATCGCCGGGCATATCATCGGCGACCCGATCACCATTTCCTGGGAGGCCGACCCGCACTTCCTCGGCGCCTTCAAAGGTGCCCTGCCGGGCCACTACCGCTACAACCAGCGCATGTACGCGCACTTCATGCAGCAGGGCATGCCCGCCGAGCAGCGGGGCATGTTCATTGCCGGTGACGATGTGTCGTGGACACCGGCCTGGGTCGAAGGCGCAGTACAGACTTCGCTGAATGCGGTGTGGGGTATCATGAACCACTTTGGTGGCCACACCCACCCGGACAACCCAGGCCCGGGCGATGTGTTCGACGAGATCGGGCCCATCGCACTGGCAGATTGAAACAAAGGAGGCAGCATGCGCATCGCTCTGTTCCAGGGCGCACCCCACCCGCTGGACGTGCCTGGCAACCTGCAACGTCTGCGGCACCAGGCGCAACTGGCGGCCGAGCGCGGTGCGCAGTTGCTGGTGTGCCCGGAAATGTTCCTGAGCGGCTACAACATCGGCCTGGCCCAGGTAGAGCGCCTGGCCGAGGCCGAGGATGGCCCGTCGGCCATGGAGGTGGTGGAGATCGCCCGGGCCCACCGCATCGCCATCGTCTATGGCTACCCGGAGCGCGGCGACGACGGGGCCATCTACAACAGCGTGCAACTGATCGACGCCCATGGCCGCAGCCTGAGCAACTACCGCAAGACGCACCTGTTCGGGGAGCTGGACCGGGCGATGTTCAGCGCCGGCGCCGACCACTTCCCGGTGGTCGAGCTCGATGGCTGGAAGGTCGGCCTGCTGATCTGCTACGACATCGAGTTCCCGGAAAATGCCCGACGCCTGGCCCTGGCCGGAGCCGAGCTGATCCTGGTGCCGACGGCGAACATGGCCCCTTACGACTTCGTCTGCCAGGTGACGGTGCGCTCGCGCGCCCAGGAGAACCAGTGCTACCTGGTGTACGCCAACTACTGCGGCGCAGAAGGCGAGATCCAGTATTGCGGGCAGGGCAGCATCATCGGCCCGGACGGCAGCCTGCTGGCGATGGCCGGGCGCGAGGAGTGCCAGTTGCAGGCAGAACTGGAGCATGAGCAGGTAGCAAAGGGGCGCGAAGCGTTTCCTTACCTGACCGACCTGCGTCAGGAACTGCACCGGCGCGGGCACTGACGAGCCCCGCCATGCCAGACGCCACCCGCCACCTCTGCCTGGCCAACGGCCTGCACCTGACCCTGCGCCACGCCCCGCGTCTGCAGCGCTCGGCGGCGGCGCTGCGGGTGCACGCAGGCAGCCATGATGCACCGGCGAAGTGGCCTGGCCTGGCGCATTTTCTCGAACACCTTTTCTTCCTCGGCACGCCGCGCTTTCCACTGGCGGACGGGCTGATGCGCTATGCCCAGGCCCTGGGCGGCCAGGTCAACGCCAGCACCCGCGAACGCACCACCGACTTCTTCTTCGAAGTACCGCCTGCAGCCTTGGCCGGCGGGCTTGAGCGCCTCTGCCAGATGCTCGCCGAACCCGACCTTGGCATCGAGCGCCAGCGCCGCGAGCGGGAAGTGATCCACGCCGAATTCATCGCCTGGTCGCGCAACCCGCAAGCCCAACAGCAACATGCGCTGCTGCAAGCGGCACCCGCAGGCCATCCCCTGCGCGGCTTTCATGCAGGCAACCGCTACACCCTGGCCTTGCAGGACCCGGCCTTCCAGAAGGCCCTCGGCGGTTTCCACGAGCGCTTCTACCAGGGCGGCCAGATCACCTTGAGCCTGTGCGGCCCCCAGTCGCTCGACACACTCGAACAGCTTGGCAGGCAGGCGGCGGGCCTCTTCGCACCCGGCGCGCCCGTGCCGCAGGCGCCGCCACCTGCCTTGCCGGCGCAGCACAGCCAACGGATCGTTGCCCACGACAACCTGCCCGCAGGCGCCGAACAGGCACTGGAGCTGTTGCTCGCCTGCCTGAACGACAGCAGGCCGGGCGGCTGGCTCGACGCCCTCCAGCAGCGAGGCTGGCTGCAAGGGTGCAAGGCGCAGATGCTGTACGCCTTCGCCGGGCAGTTGCTCTGGCACATCGACTTGCAGTTGAGCCCCGAGGCCAGCGCCGATGAAGCCTGGGCCTTGCTGCAGGGTTGGTTCGGCTTCCTTCGCCAGGTTGGCACCGCGCAGCTGAATGCCGAATTCGGGCTCTTGCAACAGCGCCGCGAACGCAGTGCCAGCGCGCTTGAGCTGGCGCGCCGGGACAGTACCGGTCAACCTTTTGCGGCGCTGGCGCCTCAAGGGCTGCGCGCCTTCACGTCGCTGCTGGAACAGCTGCCAAGCCGCGAGCACGGGCAATGGTCGCTGCCTGCGGTCGACCCACTGCTGCTGGATCAATTGCCTGATGGCCCGGTAAAACCGCTGCCCGCCGCGTTGAAGTTCAGCGACCAACTGCCCATAACGCGCCAGTACGCGGCACTCTATCTGCGCTGGCAGGTACCTTCGGCTTTGCGCCAGCCGCTGCACGCCGCACTCGATCGCGCCCTGCGCCCCTTGCAGCAACGATGCGAACGAGCCTCGCTCCAACTGCAATTCAACGCTGCCGGCGAGTTCTGGCAGTTGCGCTGCGCGGGGCACCCGGCAGCGGTGACAAGGGCCGTGGAACAGGCGCTGGCGATCTTGGCCGCGCCCCCACCCGCTAGCTGGTCTGCACCCGTCACTGCGCCACCTGCGCTGATCCCGATCAGAGCCCTGCTCGAACAACTGCCAGATGCCGTGCTCGGCGCCCCTCCCAAACCTGCGCCCGCCCATACCCTCGACCAGCAGGTGCTCGAAGACGCCTGGCAGCACAGCCGCTGGCATGGGCTGGCCATGGGCTTCGACGAAGCCGCAAGCGCGACTTTGGCTACAGTGCTGCAAGGCTGCCCTGGCCAAGCCGGCAACGCAGAGGCGCCACCTGCCTGGCAGGGTGGTCGCTGGCATCACGCCGAGGTTCCCGGCAGCGAACATGCACTGCTGCTGTTCTGCTCGCTGCCGCCCCACCTGCAAGCCTGCGGCCGCCTGCTCGCGCAATTGCTGCAGGGGCCGGTGTACCAGCGCCTGCGGGTGGAGCTGCAACTTGGCTATGCGGTATTCAGTGCCTTTCGTCAGGTAGAGGGGATGGGCGGGATACTGTTCGGCGTGCAATCACCACACGTTCGCCAGGCAGAAATCCTCGACCACCTGCGCACCCTGCTGCGCCAGGGCGTGACACTCGACCCAGCCGCGCGCCAGGCACTGGCCGATCAATTCGACGAAGCGGCCATGGCCAACGACGATCTCGCGCATTGGCTGTGGCAGACACACCTGGCGGCGCACAGCCAATCGCTGGCCGCGTTGCGCGCGTCTATTCTGAACACGCAACAAGCGGATCTGGATGGCCTGCTTGCGCAGATTCTCCACCCCCACACCCCCTGTCTGTGCCTGGCCAATACAGCCGCGCCAGCAGGTACGTGGTGGTAGGCGCAATCAGGATTATTACGTTGGCTGCAAGAGCGCTTTTCGAAGAATTAACCTTCCGGTACAAATTTTTCTTGTAAGATAGCGCAATCCCAGCCAATGGAACCTCCTGAGCCAGGCGGCATCCCAACAGTAGCTGACCCCACCCACCCATCCGGAAGGAGAGACTCCCATGTGGACCAAACCTGCTTACACTGACCTGCGTATCGGCTTCGAAGTCACCATGTATTTCGCCAACCGCTAAGCCTTGCTTGCGGCTCGACGCCTCGGCCCGCCGGGGCGTCGTCGTTTTTCGGATACGCTTTTCGCACAGAGAGCCACGCCATGTACATCCAGATTCTCGGCTCCGCCGCCGGCGGCGGTTTCCCCCAGTGGAACTGCAACTGCGTCAACTGCAAGGGCTATCGCCAGGGCAGCCTGCGCGCCACGGCGCGTACCCAGTCGTCCATCGCCCTGTCGGATGACGGCGAACACTGGATCCTGTGCAACGCCTCGCCCGACATCCGCGCCCAGCTCCAGGCCTTTGCGCCCATGCAGCCGGCGCGAGCGCTGCGCGACACCGGCATCGATGCCATCGTCCTGCTCGACAGCCAGATCGACCACACCACCGGCCTGCTCAGCCTGCGCGAAGGCTGCCCGCACCAGGTCTGGTGCACCGACATGGTCCACCAGGACCTGACCACCGGCTTCCCGCTGTTCAACATGCTCAGCCACTGGAACGGTGGCCTCACGTGGAACCGCATTGAGCTCGAAGGCAGCTTCGTCATCCCGGCCTGCCCCAACCTGCGCTTCACCCCCTTCCCCCTGCGCAGCGCCGCCCCGCCCTACTCGCCGCACCGTTTCGACCCGCACCCGGGCGACAACCTGGGGCTGCTGGTGGAAGACACGCGCAGCGGCGGCAAGCTGTTCTACGCCCCCGGCCTCGGCCAGGTCGACGACAAGCTGCTGGCGATGATGCACGGCGCCGACTGCCTGCTGGTGGATGGCACGCTGTGGGAAGACGACGAAATGCAGCGCCGCGGCGTCGGCACCCGCACCGGCCGCGAAATGGGCCACCTGGCCCAGAACGGCCCTGGTGGCATGCTCGAGGTGCTCGATGGCTTCGCGCGCCAGCGCAAGGTGCTTATCCACATCAACAACACCAACCCGATTCTCGACGAAGACTCCCCGGAGCGGGCCGAAGTCCAGCGCCGCGGCGTTGAAGTGGCCTTTGACGGCATGAGCATCGAGTTGTAAGGAGGCGCCATGAGCGACGCATTGCCAATGTCCCCGGCCGAATTCGAACAGGCCCTGCGCGCCAAGGGCGCCTACTACCACATTCACCACCCCTACCACGTGGCGATGTACCAGGGCCGCGCCAGCCGCGAGCAGATCCAGGGCTGGGTCGCCAACCGCTTCTACTACCAGGTCAACATCCCGATGAAGGATGCCGCGATCCTGGCCAACTGCCCGGACCGCGAAGTGCGCCGCGAGTGGATCCAGCGCCTGCTCGACCACGACGGCGCGCCCGGCGAGGACGGCGGCATCGAAGCCTGGCTGCGCCTGGGCCAGGCCGTGGGCCTGGACCCCGACCAGCTGCGCTCCCAAGAGCTGGTGCTGCCTGGCGTGCGCTTTGCCGTGGACGCCTACGTCAACTTCGCCCGCCGCGCCAGCTGGCAGGAGGCGGCCAGCAGCTCGCTGACCGAGCTGTTCGCCCCGCAGATCCACCAGTCGCGCCTGGACAGCTGGCCGCAGCACTACCCGTGGATCGACCCGGCCGGCTACGAGTACTTCCGCACCCGCCTGGGCCAGGCCCGGCGTGACGTGGAGCACGGCCTGGCGATCACCTTGCAGCACTACACCACGCGGGCCGGCCAGGAGCGTATGCTGGAAATCCTGCAGTTCAAGCTGGATATCCTCTGGAGCATGCTCGATGCCATGAGCATGGCCTACGAGCTGAACCGCCCGCCTTATCATTCCGTCACCCAGCAACGGGTGTGGCACAAGGGGATCGCCCTATGAGTCTTGACCGCAAACAGGTACCGAACTGGCGCCCCGGCTACCGCTTCCAGTACGAGCCGGCGCAAAAGGGCCACGTGCTGCTGTACCCCGAGGGCATGATCAAGCTCAACGACAGCGCCGGCCTGATTGGCGGCCTGATCGACGGCAAGCGCGACGTGGCGGCGATCATCGGCGAACTTGAACAGCAATTCCCTGGTGTGCCCGAAGTCGCCGACGACATCGAGCAATTCATGGAGGTGGCCCGTGCCGAACACTGGATCAGCCTCGCCTGAGGTACCGGTCGGCCTGCCGCTGTGGCTGCTGGCCGAGCTCACTTATCGCTGCCCGCTGCAGTGCCCGTACTGCTCCAACCCGCTGGACTTTGCCCAGCAAGGCCAGGAGCTGAGCACCGCGCAGTGGTTCAAGGTGATGGCCGAGGCGCGCGAAATGGGCGCGGCGCAGATCGGTTTCTCCGGCGGTGAACCGCTGGTGCGCCAGGACCTTGCCGAACTGATCGGCGAGGCCCGCCGACTGGGCTACTACACCAACCTGATCACCTCGGGCATCGGCCTGACCGAGGCGCGCATCGCCGCGTTCAAGGAGGCAGGCCTGGACCATATCCAGATCAGCTTCCAGGCCAGCGACGAGCAGGTGAACAACCTGCTGGCCGGCTCCAAAAAGGCCTTCGCGCAAAAGCTGGAAATGGCCCGCGCGGTGAAGGCCCATGGCTACCCGATGGTGCTCAACTTCGTCACCCACCGGCACAACATCGACAAGATCGACCGCATCATCGAGCTGTGCATCGCCCTGGAAGCCGACTTCGTCGAGCTCGCCACCTGCCAGTTCTATGGCTGGGCGCACCTCAACCGCCTGGGCCTGCTGCCCACCCGCGAGCAGCTCGAGCGCGCCGAGCGCATCACCAACGAGTACCGCGCCAAGCTCAAGGCCGAAGGCCACCCGTGCAAGCTGATCTTCGTCACGCCCGACTACTACGAAGAGCGCCCCAAGGCCTGCATGAATGGCTGGGGCAGCCTGTTCCTGACCATCACCCCGGACGGCACTGCCCTGCCTTGCCATGGCGCCCGGCAGTTGCCGGTGCAGTTCCCCAACGTGCGCGACCACGACCTGCACCACATCTGGTACGACTCGTTCGGTTTCAATCGCTTTCGCGGTTATGACTGGATGCCCGAACCTTGCCGCTCCTGCGACGAGAAGGAAAAGGACTTCGGCGGCTGCCGTTGCCAGGCCTTCATGCTCACCGGCGATGCCAGCAAGGCCGACCCGGTGTGCGCCAAGTCGCCCGACCACGGCATCATCCTCAAGGCCCGCGAGGAGGCGCAAACCGCCGAGCTCGCCATTGAACAGATGACCTTCCGCAATGAACGAAACTCCCGTGTCATCGCCCGCGGCTGAATTCAGCGCCGCCCAGGCCGTCGCCGCCGGCACCGATTTCGCCGAGCTCAAAGTCAGTGCCCAAGGGCTGTTCTGGAACGAGTTCCGGCCCGCCGATGGCGCCTGCCGGGTGTGGCGCTGGCATGGCTACCAGGCCAGTTGCCTGACGCCGGATGGCTTCAGCGTCCGCAGCCGGGTCTACGAGTATGGCGGCGGCAGTTTCTGCCTGGGGGGCGACGGGCTGCTGTTCGTCAATGAACAGGACCAGCAGGTCTACACCCAGGCACTGGATGGCGGCGCACCCCGTGCACTGACCCACGATGACGCCTGCCGCTACGGCGACCTGCAATGGCAAGACGGCAAAGTGCTGGCGGTGCAGGAGCGCCACGGGCAGGGCGTGCAGCATTGCCTGGTGGCCTTCGACGAAAACGGCGTCGAAGTACTGGCCGAAGGCGCCGATTTCTACGCCTCGCCCACCTTGAGCGACGATGGCTCGCGGCTGGCCTGGGTCGAGTGGGACCGCCCGGCACAACCTTGGACCATCACCCGGCTGATGTGCCGCGAGCGCGACGTCATTGGTGCCTGGGGCCCGGCGCGCTGCCTGGCCGGCGCGGACGAATCCCTGCAGCAACCGCGTTTCGATGCCCAGGGCCGGCTGTATTGCCTGTCCGACCGCAACGGGTTCTGGCAGCCGTGGGGCGAAGTCGACGGGCGCTGGCAAGCCTTGCCGGCCGAGCCCGCCGACCACGCCGCAGCGCCCTGGCAGCTGGGCGCCAGCACCTGGCTGGCGATGGGGCCGCACAGCTACCTGGCGAGCTGGTTCGAAGACGGCTTCGGCCAGCTGGGCCTGCGCCGCGCCGATGGCCAGGTGGAACGCTACGCCAGCGCCTACACCCGTTTTCGCAGCCTGGCCATGGATGATGCGCAGCTCTACGCCATCGCCGCCTCGCCGATCAGCCCGCCCGCCGTGATCGCCATCGACCGCGCCAGCCACGAGGTGCGCATCCTTGCCGGGGGCGCCGAGGTCTTGCCGGCCGAGCGCATCAGCCTGCCCGAGCCGATCCACTACGGCAGCGGCGGCAGCACCGCCCATGGTTTCTTCTACCCGCCCGCGCACACGCAAGGCCCGGCGCCGCTGGTGGTGTTCATCCACGGCGGCCCCACGTCCGCGTGCTACCCGGTGCTCGACCCGCGCATCCAGTACTGGACCCAACGCGGCTTTGCCGTCGCCGACCTGAACTATCGCGGCAGCACCGGCTATGGCCGCGCGTATCGCCAGGCGCTGCACCTGCGCTGGGGCGAAAGCGATGTGCAGGATGCCTGCGCAGCGGTAGAGCACCTGGCCTCGCGCGGCATGATCGACCGGCATAAGGCCTTCATTCGCGGCGGCAGCGCCGGCGGCTACACCACCTTGTGTGCCCTGGCTTTGCAGGATGTTTTCCGTGCCGGCGCCAGCCTGTATGGCGTCAGCGACCCGATTGCCCTGGGCCGCGCCACGCACAAGTTCGAAGGCGATTACCTGGACTGGCTGATCGGCGACCCGCAGCACGATGCCGAACGCTACCGCCAGCGCACCCCGCTGCTGCATGCCGCGCAGATCAAGGTGCCGGTGATTTTCTTCCAGGGTGAGCTGGATGCAGTGGTGGTGCCGGAGCAGACGCGCTCGATGCTGGAGGCGCTACGGGCCAACAGGATCGAGGCCGAAGGGCATTTTTATGGCGGTGAACGGCATGGCCTGCGCAAGGCCGAGAACCTTGCGCATGCACTGGAAGCCGAGTGGAGGTTCTATTGCCGGGTGCTGGGCCAGTAACACCTAGCGCTTGGCGATGATGTACACCGCATGCACGATGCCCGGAATGTACCCCAGCAAGGTCAACAGGATATTCAGCCAGAACGCGCCGCCGAACCCCACCTGCAGGAACACACCCAGTGGCGGCAGGATGATGGCGATGATGATGCGAATGAAGTCCATGCGAGTCTCTCCTCAAAGGGTCTAAACAGAGACTAGCTGCGCCAGACAGAGGTTCCACAGGCAAAAAAAAACGCCCCTGGCCAAATGAAACAGGCCAAGGGCGATGCGCAGGAACGCCAGACGGTTCGTTGAATTCGTGTTACGCCGATACTTCGCGGCGGGCATGCTGTTGCGCATGCAGGCGGGCAAAGGCCCGGGCCAGGCGCAGGAGCATCTCGTCGATGTTGCCCTTGCTCACGGTCAGTGCCGGCGAAAAGCGCACCACATCCGTTTGCGGTGCATTGAGCAGCAGCCCTTCGTGCAACGCTGCCTGAACCAGGTCATGGGCCAGGTTCTCCTGCAGCTGCAAGGCCCAGAGCAGGCCTTGGCCACGCACTTCGCCCTGGCCGTAGCGCCCTGCCAGGCGGCTCAGGCCATCGCGCAGGTGACGGCCGCTGTCCTGCACATGCTCGAAGAACCCCGGCTCCAGCACGGTATCGAGCACCGCAAGGCCCGCGGCGCTCATCAGCGCATTGCCATGGTGGCTGCCTTCCAGCTCGCCGGGCTCGGCGCAGCAGGCACTGCCACGGGCCAGCAAGGCCGCCAGCGGCACGCCGCCACCCAGGCCCTTGCCCAGGGTGATGATGTCGGCGCGCACACCATAGGTCTGCTCGGCCAGCAGCGCGCCACAGCGGCCGATACCGGTCTGCACTTCGTCGAGGATCAGCAGGAAGCCCAGTTCGCGGCACAGCTTCTCGACGCCTTGCAGGTACGCCTGGGTGGCCGGAATCACCCCGGCTTCACCCTGGATCGGCTCGAGCATGATCGCCACGGTGCGCGAGTCGACCTGCGCATGCAGCGCCGCCAGGTCGTTGAACGGCACCTTGCTGAAACCCGGCAACCCCGGCTCGCAGCGGTTGCACGGCAGCGGGTCGGAGGCCGACAGCGCGCCCAGGCTGCGGCCATGGCAGCCCTGGGTGGCGGTGATGATGTGATAGGCACCATTGCGATGCAGCTGGCCCCACTTGCGCGCCAGCTTGATCGCCCCTTCACAGGCTTCGGCGCCACTGTTGAGCAGGTAGGCCTGGTCGCTGCCGGTGCTGCGGCACAGGCGATCGACCAACGCCAGCAAGCCACGGCTGTGGTAGCCGGCCCCTGGGTTGATCAGCGCCTGGGCCTGGCTGCCGAGCGCCTTGACCAGCACGCTGGGGCTATGGCCCAGGCTGTTGACCGCACAACCCTGGGTGAAATCCAGGTAGGCACGCCCTTGGTCATCCCACAGCCAGGAACCCTGGCCACGAACGAACACATGCTCGGCCCGTGTGCTGCCCGGCATCAGGCGCTCGCGGCTCGGCGCTGGCACGTCCGCTTCGAGCACCGGCGCACGCTTGGGCTCGGCGACCGCGGCAGGAGCCGAGCGGCGCAGGTTGAACAGGTTCATCGGGGCTCCAACCAATCACGGTAAAGGGCGGCCAGGGTCCGGTCTTGGTGCCGGCGCATGAATATTTTGCCTTGCCTATCAAAAGTGTTTTTCAAACGGGGTAACAATGCCTTGATTGCTCGCTGTAACCCGTTGCAATACGGCGATAGACTAGGCGTCGGCCGCGCTTGCGGCCATTCCGTTTTTCCAGCTTTTTCGATAAGTGTTGCTTATGGATTTTCGCCAACTGCGTTATTTCGTCGCGGTGTATGAAGAAGGCCATGTCGGCCGTGCCGCCGAACGCCTGTCCCTGTCCCAGCCGGCGCTGTCGCAACAGATCCGCCAGCTCGAGCACAGCCTCGACCTGAGCCTGTTCGAGCGCAGCAACAAGCGCCTGCTGCCGACCTTGGCTGCGCACACCCTGTACAACCACGCCCTGCCCCTGCTCGACGGCCTGCAGCGCGCCCATGAGGCGATGCGCAACTTCAAGGGCCAGTCGCTGCGCACGCTGGCCATCGGCGTGCTGCAAACCGTGCGGCCAAGCCTGGTGCCGCAGCTGCTGGAGCGGGTGCGCAAGGCCCAGCCGCACCTTGTGGTGCAGATCTATGAACTGTCGGGGCTGGAGATCGAGCGGCGCCTGCTCAACGGCAGCCTGGACATCGGCATCAGCTACCTGCCACCGCGCCAGCCCGGCTTGCATGGCATGCTGCTGTACGAAGATGAACTGCAACTGGTCATCCCCGAAACCCACCCGTTGAAGGATTTCAAGAAGGTATCCATCCGCCAGGCCGCAGAGTTGCCGATGCTGATGCTCGGCGAGGAATTCCAGATCCGCCAGATCTGGAAGGAGCAGCTGGCAAGCCAGGGCCGCCGCCCCCAGGTGCAGGCGGAGATGAACAACATGGGGGGGATTCTCGACAGCCTGGCGCACACCGCGCTGGCGACGATCCTGCCGGGGCGGGCCAAGGATGCTGCCGAAGATGACCAGGGGCTGCTGTGGAAGCCGTTGAGCGAACCGCGGGTGCCGCTCAAGGTCGGCCTGGTGTTTCGCGATGCGCAGCGCCAGCAGGCTTCGGTGGAGTTGCTGCGCAACTTGCTGGAAGAGGAGGCGGATGCCAGGCCGCTGGGGGCCTCACCGCTGGATGTGCTGGGCGGATAAAACACGCGCACAAAGAAAACCCCGCCTAAGCGGGGTTTTCCAGACTGTTTCCCTGTGACATCCCTATCGCCCCACCGTCCTGGCAGGAAATCCTTCGTTGTCCCTGTTCTGTCCTTTGCGCTTCCTGCGCAACGTCCATGTACAAAGAGTAACCGTGGATCCAATCTGAGACCAGTGGCGAAAAGTCACCGCGTCATGTAGGAAAATGCTTACAGGCAACCTGATATCAATCAGAACTGCTCGGCGTCCAGCAGGTACAACGACTCGCTGCCCGCCTTCACCGACGTCACCAGCGAAGTCACCCGCGGCAACAGGCGCGCGAAGTAGAAGCGCGCAGTGCCAAGCTTGGCTGCGTAGAACGCCTCGTCGCCCTCGCCCGCCTTGGCGGCCCGCGCCATCAATGCCCACATGTAGCCATAGGCAACATAGCCAAAGGCGTGCAGGTACTCGACCGAGGCGGCGCCGATTTCGTTCGGGTTGCCTTTGGCCTGTGCAAGCACCCACTCGGTCAGCCCGTCCAGCTGGTCCAGGTAGGCGGCCAGGGGTTTGGCGAACTCGTCCAGCTCGCTGCCGGCGCTGGCGATGAACTGGCGGATTTCATCGGAGAACAGCCGGTAGTAGGCGCCACCGCTGGCCACCACCTTGCGCCCCATCAGGTCCAGGGCCTGGATACCGTTGGTGCCTTCGTAGATCTGGGTGATGCGCACATCACGCACCAATTGCTCCTGGCCCCATTCGCGAATGTAGCCATGGCCACCGAACACTTGCTGGCCGTGCACCGTGCACTCCAGGCCCAGGTCGGTGAGAAACGCCTTGGCCACCGGGGTCAGCAGGGCCACCAGTTCCTCGCTGCGCTTGCGCGTGGTCGGGTCTTCGCTGTACTTGGCGCTGTCCAGCTGCATGGCCACGTAGGTGGAGAAGGCGCGGCCGCCTTCGATCAGTGCCTTCATGGTGAGCAGCATGCGCCGCACGTCCGGGTGCACGATGATCGGGTCGGCCACCTTGTCCTTCGCTTGCGGGCCAACGGGGGCGCGGCTTTGCAGGCGGTCGCGGGCGTACTCCACGGCGTTCTGGTAGGAGCGTTCGGCCGAGGCCAGGCCTTGGATGCCCACGCCCAGGCGCTCGTAGTTCATCATGGTGAACATCGCCGCCAGGCCCTTGTTGGGCTCGCCGACGATGTAGCCGACCGCTTCGTCGAAGTTCATCACGCAGGTGGCCGAGGCCTGGATGCCCATCTTGTGCTCGATCGAGCCGCAGGTGGCCGGGTTGCGGGCGCCGAGGCTGCCGTCTTGGTTGACCAGGAACTTCGGCACCAGGAACAGCGAGATGCCCTTGGGCCCTGCCGGCGCGTCCGGCAGCTTGGCCAGCACCAGGTGGATGATGTTCTCGGTCAGGTCGTGCTCGCCGCCGGTGATGAAGATCTTGGTGCCGCTGACCTTGTAGCTGCCATCAGCCTGGGGCTCGGCCTTGGTGCGGATGATCCCCAGGTCCGTGCCGGCATGGGGCTCGGTCAGGCACATGGAGCCGGCCCAGACGCCGGCATACATGTTCGGCAGGTACTTTTCCTTGAGCGCTTCGCTGGCGTGGGCGTTGATCGACAGGCAGGCGCCCGCGGTCAGCATCGGATACAGGCCGAAGGCCAGGCTCGAGGCGTTGACCATTTCCTCGACTTGGGCGGAGATTGCCTTGGGCATGCCCATGCCGCCGAACAGCGGGTCACCGCCCACGCCGACCCAACCGCCTTCGGCGTAGGTCTTGTAGGCTTCGATGAAGCCGGCGGGGGTGCGCACCGCGCCGTTGTCCCAGTGGCAGCCTTCTTCATCGGCGGCGCGGCTGAGCGGGGCAATGCGCTTGCCGGTGACCTTGCCGGCCTCTTCCAGCACGGCCAGGGCCGTTTCAGCGTCGACCGCTTCGGCCAGCTCGGGCAGTTGCGCCCACTGCTCTGCCACCTTGAAGACTTCATTCAGAACGAAGCGCATGTCGCGCAGGGGCGCTTTATAGTCAGCCATCACAACCTCTCGCTAGTCGGGTCGGGGGCGGTCACTGTTGACCGCGGCACGGGGTTGAATCCAGTGTAACCGAACAACTTTTGCGAGACATAGGGTCATCACGCGACCATATGGTCATATTCGGTCACGCCATTCGTACCGCCCCGCGCCGCGATTGTTGCCCATGGACCATGACGCAATTGCGCCCGGCGCCCTTGGCGCTGTACAGCGCCTGGTCGGCAGACTTGAGTACTTCTTCCGGGTTGCGGTGTTCGGCCTGGCGTTCGGCCACGCCGATGCTGATGGTCACCGACACCGTACCACCGCCGCTGCCGCTGCGGCGCTGGCGCCCTGCCGAGTCGTCCTGCGGGCGGTTGTTCTGGTCGCGCAACTGCATGGCGTAGTTGGCGATCATCTCGCGCACCGCCTCCACGTGGGGCACGCATTCCTCTGCCGTCTTGCCGGCAAACACCAGGGCGAACTCTTCACCGCCGTAGCGATAGGCGCGCCCGCCACCGGTCACCTTCGACAAGCGGCTGGCGACCAGGCGCAGCACCTGGTCACCCACATCGTGGCCGTGGGTGTCGTTGAATTTCTTGAAGTGGTCGACGTCGGTCATGGCGATCACGTAGTTGCGCCCCAGGCGCTGCATGCGCTCGTTCAGCGCGCGCCGCCCGGGCAGGCCGGTCAGCTCGTCACGGAAGGCCATCTGGTAGGCCTCGTGGGAGACCGCAGCAGCGATCATCAGCATCACCTGGCTGCACATGATGTTCAGGGTGAACGGCAGGATGAAGGTCTTGGGCAACATCCAGAAAATGCCCACCAGGCCGATGAGCTGCGCCGCATGCAAGGGCCTGGGCTCGCGCAGGTACTGCACCACCAGCAGGATGAACACGCCGATGAACAGCGGGTAGACCATCTGGATCAGGCTCATCCATTGGCCATGCAGCGACGGCCAGCGGATTTCCGCCAGCCAGCTGAGCAAGGCTTCGGGGAAACTCTGCTCCAGCGCCACCGCCACGCTGCCGACGGCAAACAGCACGGCGAAGCGGGCCAGCAGGTCCTGGGCCAGGTGGGTACGCTCCTGCCACGCGCCGAACAGGCCGTACAAGGCCGGCAGCAACAGGCAGACGAGGTGGAAGATCACCGCTGCGTCTTCGCGCACGCGGCCGTTGTCGCGGTAATAGTCGGTCTGGGTATCGAGCAGGAAGTAGGCGATATACACCGTGACCATCAGAAACAGTTCGCGCTGGCGACGGTATACGGCGCAATAAGCACCGCCCAGCAGCAGAACCAACGTGGGCAGGACGTTGAACAGTGAGGTGAAGAAGACGCTGAGGTCTCTTACGTAAGCCGCCGCAAGCCCTGCCAACAATAGAACCAGCGAAGGCAGGAAGTGGCTCGCGCGTACAGCGTTTAGACGAAACAAGGGTAATCTCCGACCCGGCAGATCAATAATGGCATTGTGCCCTTACTTCATCGGCAGCGCACATGAATAGATGAGGACAACCTGGGTTAACGGCCATGGGGGCGCTGCGCTTGAGGTTTTGTTGTAACCAGTTTTAAGCAGACCAGAATGAAAAAACCCGCCTGCCGGTGAGGGCAGGCGGGTTTCTGTAGAGCCTTGCGGCTTAGTAGGACAGGCCGAAGTTTTCTTCGTCCATCGCCATCAGGTTATTGGCACCCGACAGCATGGTCGCCACGTGGGTACGGGTACGCGGCAGGATGCGCTGGAAGTAGAAGCGTGCGGTCTGCAGCTTGGCGGTGTAGAACGCCTCCTCGCTGGTACCGGCTGCCAGCTTCTCGGCTGCCAGGCGGGCGATGTCGGCCCAGAAGTAGGCCAGGCAGGCATAACCGGAGTACATCAGGTAGTCCACCGAAGCGGCGCCCACTTCCTCGCGGTCTTTCATCGCGGCCATGCCGACCTTCATGGTCAACTCGCCCCACTCCTTGTTCAGCGCGGCCAGCGGCTCGACGAATTCCTTGAGCGCGTCGACGCCTTCCTGGGCCTGGCAGAACTTGTGCACGATCTTGGTGAAGCCCTTGAGCGCTTCGCCCTGGGTCATCAGCACCTTGCGGCCGAGCAGGTCGAGTGCCTGGATGCCGGTGGTGCCTTCGTACAGCATGGAGATACGGCTGTCGCGCACGTTCTGCTCCATGCCCCACTCGGCGATGAAGCCGTGGCCACCGTAGATCTGCACGCCGTGGTTGGCGGCCTCGAAGCCGACTTCGGTCATGAAGGCCTTGGCGATCGGGGTCAGGAAGGCCAGCAGGGCATCGGCCTTCTTGCGCTCTTCCTCGTCCTGGCTGTACTTGACGATGTCCACCTGCTTGGCGGTGAAGTACACCATCGCGCGGTTGCCTTCGGCGAAGGCTTTCATGGTCAGCAGCATGCGGCGCACGTCCGGGTGGACGATGATCGGGTCGGCTGCCTTGTCCGGCGCTTTCGGGCCAGTCAGGGAACGCATTTGCAGGCGGTCACGGGCGTACTTCAAACCACCCTGGAAGGCCACTTCGGCGTGCGCCAGGCCCTGCAGGGCAGTGCCCAGGCGCGCGGTGTTCATGAAGGTGAACATGCAGTTCAGGCCCTTGTTGGCTGGGCCGATCAGGTAGCCGGTGGCGCTGTCGAAGTTCATCACGCAGGTGGCGTTGCCATGGATGCCCATCTTGTGTTCCAGCGAGCCGCAGCTCACGCCGTTGCGCTCGCCCACGCCGCCTTCGGCGTTGGGCAGGAACTTCGGCACGATGAACAGCGAAATGCCTTTGGTGCCGGCCGGGGCGTCGGGCAGGCGGGCCAGGACGATGTGGACGATGTTATCGGCCATGTCGTGCTCACCGGCGGAGATGAAGATCTTGGTGCCGGAGACTTTGTACGAACCGTCGGCTTGCGGCTCGGCCTTGGTGCGCAGCATGCCCAGGTCGGTGCCGCAGTGTGGCTCGGTCAGGCACATGGTGCCGGTCCACTCACCGCTGACCAGCTTGGTCAGGTAGGTGTGCTGCTGCTCTTCGGTGCCGTGGGCCGAGATGGTGTTCATCGCACCGTGGGACAGGCCCGGGTACATGCCCCACGACCAGTTGGCGCCACCGACCATTTCGCTCAGGGCCAGGCCCAGCGACTCTGGCAGGCCCTGGCCACCGTGGGCGACGTCGTGGGCCAGGCTCGGCCAGCCACCTTCGACAAATTGTTCGTAGGCTTGCTTGAAGCCGGTCGGCGTCTTCACGCCCGACTCGCTCCAGGTGCAGCCTTCCAGGTCGCCGACGCGGTTCAGCGGGGCCAGCACCTGCTCACAGAATTTCGCGCCTTCTTCAAGGATCGCGTCGACCATGTCTGGCGTTGCGTCCTGGCAACCCGGCAGGCTCTGATAGTGCGCCTCGTAGCCGAGCAGCTCGTCGCGGACGAAACGAATATCACGCAAGGGGGCTTTGTAATCAGGCATTGCGATGAACCTCTGTGATGAGTTCTGGGGAGACCGCCGATACCGACCAGCTCTTGGTGGCTTTCGGTCAAACAGTTGTTTGAAACTTACGTTTAGCACCGCCGGATGTCAAGGAGGGACCATGGTGCCATTTCAGTCACGAAAAATGGCATATCAGCCATTACGGTAAATCCTGCCCATAAATGACTGTGGGAGCGGGCTTGCCTCGCGAAAGCGCCGGCCCAGACAACAGTGGATGTCCGTTCTGACGCATTCGCGGGCAAGCCCGCTCCCACAAAATTTGAGGGGCTGCTGATTGTTGGATCAGGCGTAGGTGTCGATGAAGCGGCCGAGCATTTCGTCGGAAGCCTTGGCGACTTTTGCGCCAAGCTCGACTTCGGTCTTGCCCAGGGCCAGCTGCACGGTGCTGGTCGCCAAGTCCATCTGCTGGCTGCGATCAACCCCGCGCAGGCGCTCGGCCTGGAAGTCGCTGGACTGGCTGGTGGCGGCACGTTCGACGGTGGTGTTGGCGATCTGGCCGGCGGCCTGGTCGATGCGGTTCTGCCCGGCCTGGATGGCGCCGAGGCCCGCGTAGTAGGCGGAGCTACCGGTGATTTCCATGTCAGAACTCCAATGACGCTGGATAGGAACACTGGCAATTAAAGCAGGCCACGACGCAAAAGGCCCGTTTAAATCCCTAATGGCCTAGTGCTAGCTGATAGACCCTGGGCATGCCCGCTAGTCCAGCAGGTCCAGTTGCAGGTGTTCTGCCACCGCGTCTGCACTCGCCACCTTGAGCCGCGGCACACGCCCCAGGCAAGGCGCCGGCAGGCGTTCTGCAAGGCTGGCCAGGTTCTCTTCCAGGCGCGAGGTACGCGGCTCGATGATATTGGCGACCCAACCCGCCAGCTGCAGCCCATCGCGGGCAATCGCCTCGGCGCTGAGCAGGGCATGGTTGATGCAGCCCAGGCGCACGCCCACCACCAAGATCACCGGCAGTTTCAGCGCAACCGCCAGGTCGGAGAGGTTGGCATGGTCGGACAACGGCACCCGCCAGCCGCCCGCGCCTTCGACCAGGGTGAAATCCGCCCCCTGGTCCAGCACATGGCGCATGGCCTTGAGCAGCGCCGGCACTTCCAGCGCCACGCCCGCTTCGCGCGCGGCCACATGGGGGGCGATGGCAGGCTCGAAGGCAAACGGGTTGACCGCCTCATAGGCCAGCTTCAGCGTGCTTTCGTCGATCAGCGCCTGGGCATCGGCATTGCGCAGCCCTTTGGCCGTGGCCGTGCAGCCGGAGGCCACCGGCTTGGCGCCGAGGGTGCTCAAGCCCTGCAAACGTGCCGCATGCAACAGGCCTGCGGCGATCGTGGTCTTGCCGACATCGGTATCGGTGCCGGCGATGAAATAGGCTTGGCTCATTTCACTCCTCTCATGCCCGTGGCTTGCGCATCACACCATAGACCACCTGATAGGTGGCTGGCAGCCCCTGGGGCTGGCGAAACGCCTCATATGCCTGCAGCAGGCCCTGCATACGGGCGCGCCCGGTCAGCCCGGAAGGCCTGCCAGGGTTGAGATTATGGGCGCCGAGCGCCTTGAGTTCATGGGTCAGGCTGCGCACATCCGGGTAATGCAGCACATGGGGCTGGCGCTGCAGGCCGAGCTGCTCCAAACCACTGGCCGCGCACAGGCGCTGGTAATCCTCGAAGCGGCGGAAGCGGTTGACGTGGACCATGCCGTCCACCGCCTGCCAGCTGGCGCGCAGCTCATCCAGCGTGCCGACGCACAAGCTGCTGAAGGCCAGCACGCCGCCTGGGCGCAACACCCGCTGCGCCTCGCT
Organism: Pseudomonas sp. UBA6315; assembly: GCF_002438125.1. Lineage (NCBI taxonomy): Bacteria > Pseudomonadati > Pseudomonadota > Gammaproteobacteria > Pseudomonadales > Pseudomonadaceae > Pseudomonas > Pseudomonas sp. UBA6315. Next base: position 32,093 of record NZ_DJTF01000172.1, on the reverse strand, counting down.
CAGCACACTGGCGAACTGGCCACACCACTGCACCGCCAAGCTCGTGAACACCAGGTCGACACTGCCATCGCCCAGGGGCAGGCGCTCGGCATCGCCTGCCACGTGATAGGCCGCGCCACCCTGTTCGCCACGGGCGTGGCGCAGCATGCCTTCGGCGATATCCACCGCCACGCCGCTGGCAGGCGCGAAGCGCTCGGCCAGCACCCGGCTGAAGTAGCCGGTGCCACTGCCCAGGTCGAGCCAGCGCGAAGGCGCCAGGTCGCTCGGCAACTGCTCCAGCAGGCTCACGCCCACGGCGCGCTGCAGTGCCGCCACGCTGTCGTAGCTGGCGGCCGCGCGGGAGAACGAGGCCGCCACCTGGCGCTTGTCCGGCAGCGTGCCAGGCAGGGTTGGATGGGAAAGGTCAGTCATCGCCACTCTCATGCAGGAAACTCTTGATACCCGCCGCCAGCTCCTGTGGGTATTCCAGCAGGAAGGCGTGGGAACTGTCTTCGACCAACCCGACTTCCACGTCGGGCAGCAACTCGCTCAGGGCCTTGGCCGCTTCCGCCGGCACCAGCGCATCGCTGCCGGCGAAAAGGTGCAACTGCGGGCCGCCGTAGGCCTGCAGGGCTTCGCGGGTATCGAGCTGGGCCAGTACTTGCAGGCCGCTGGCCAGGTACAGCGGGTCGGTATCCGGCACACCCACGCCAAGCTGGCGCAACAGCGTGCGCGGCTGCTGGGCGCCGTCGCTGCACAGGGTGCGAAAGCGCTTGAGGGTGACCGAGGTATGGCTGCGGCAACCGTCCAGGAAGGTGCCGAAGGTGTCGGCGGCCATGCCGTGGGGCCAGCCTGGGCGGGCGACGAAACTGGGGTTGCTGGCCAGGGTGAGCAAGCCGCAGCAATGGTCGCCACGCTTGCGCGCCAGTTCGCTGGCAAGCATGCCGCCGAGCGACCAGCCGCCCAGCCAGGTGTCGGTGGGCAATTTGCGGTCAAGGTGCCCCAGCCAGGCCTGCAAATCGGCGTCGGCCAGCTCCGGCAGCGGCATCAGCTCGACCTGCAGGCGGGCGTCCTGGGCCCGCAGGCTGGCGGCCAGCGGCTCCAGGGCAGCGGTGCCCAGCCCCCAGCCGGGCAGAAGGATCAGTCGGTTACGCATCGGCGGCCTCCAGTTGTGGATAACACTCGGCCAATGCATTCAACAATAGCTGCACCTGCGCCTGGCTGTGCGCCGCGCTCAGGGTGACCCGCAGGCGTGCGCTGCCGGCAGGCACGGTGGGGGGGCGAATGGCAGTAACCAGCAGCCCGCGCTCGCGCAGCATGCGCGACAGGCGCAGGGCCTTTGCACTGTCGCCGACCAGGATCGGCTGGATCGGCGTCGGGCTGTCCATCAGCTGCAGGCCGATCTGCTCGGCGCCCTGGCGGAACTGGCCAATCAACGCCGCCAGGTGTTCCCGCCGCCAGGTTTCCCGGCGCAGCAGCTCCAGGCTCTTGAGCGTGGCGCAGGCCAGTGCCGGTGGCTGGCTGGTGGTGTAGATGTAGGGCCGGGCGAACTGCACCAGCGCTTCGATCAGGTCCTCGCTACCGGCGACGAAGGCGCCCGCGGTGCCGCACGCCTTGCCCAGGGTGCCGATCAGCACCGGCACGTCCTCCACGCCCAGGCCGAAGTGCTCGACGACACCACCACCCTGCGCGCCCAAGGTACCCAGGCCGTGGGCGTCGTCGACCATCAGCCAGGCATCCCGCGCCCGGGCGGCCTTGGCCAGTGCCGGCAAGTCGGCCAGGTCGCCGTCCATGCTGAACACCCCGTCGGTAACCACCAGGGTATTGCCGGTGGCCTTTTCCAGGCGGGCGGCCAGGCTGGCTGCGTCGTTGTGCAGGTAGCGGCTGAAACGCGCACCGCTGAGCAAGCCGCCGTCGAGCAGCGAGGCGTGGTTGAGGCGGTCTTGCAGCACGGTGTCGCCCTGCCCCACCAAGGCGGTGATGGCGCCCAGGTTAGCCATGTAGCCGGTGGAAAACAGCAGCGCGCGCGGGCGGCCGGTCAAGTCGGCCAAGGCCTCTTCGACGGCATGGTGCGGCGTGCTGTGGCCGATCACCAGGTGCGAGGCGCCACCGCCGACGCCCCAGCGTTCGGCGCCGGCCTGCCAGGCCTTGATGACCTCGGGGTGGTTGGCCAGGCCCAGGTAGTCATTGCTGCAGAAGGCCAGCAACGGCTGGCCGTCGACCACCACCTGCGGCCCCTGTGGGCTGTCCAGCAACGGCCGCTGCCGATACAGGTCAGCGGCGCGCCGTTCGGCCAGGCGCGCCGCCAGATCGAAGGCCATCTCAGGCCGAGGCTGCGTTGTAGAACAGCTCGCTGCTGCGTTGCTCGACCAGCGCCTGCTCGATGGCAGCCTGGTGCACTTCGTCGGCATGCTCTTCACGCGCTTCGGGCTTGATGCCCAGGCGCGCGAACAGCTGCATGTCCTTGTCGGCCTGTGGGTTGGCGGTGGTCAGCAGCTTCTCGCCGTAGAAGATCGAGTTGGCACCGGCCATGAAGGCCAGGGCCTGCATCTGCTCGTTCATCTGCTCACGGCCGGCGGACAGGCGCACGTGCGATTTGGGCATGAGGATGCGCGCCACTGCCAGCATGCGGATGAAGTCGAACGGGTCGACATCTTCTTCCTCGGCCAGCGGCGTGCCGGCCACCTTCACCAGCATGTTGATCGGCACCGACTCCGGGTGCTCGGGCAGGTTGGCCAGCTGGATCAGCAGCCCGGCGCGGTCATCCAGCGACTCGCCCATGCCGAGGATGCCGCCGGAGCAGATCTTCATCCCGGCATCGCGCACGTAGGCCAGGGTCTGCAGGCGCTCGCCGTAGGTGCGGGTGGTGATGATGCTGCCGTAGAACTCAGGCGAGGTGTCGAGGTTGTGGTTGTAGTAGTCCAGGCCGGCCTGGGCCAGCGCCTGGGTCTGCTCCTGGTCGAGCTTGCCGAGGGTCATGCAGGTTTCCAGGCCCATGGCCTTGACCCCTTTGACCATCTCCAGCACGTAGGGCATGTCCTTGGCGGACGGGTGCTTCCAGGCAGCGCCCATGCAGAAGCGCGTGGAGCCGATGGCCTTGGCCCGGGCGGCCTCTTCCAGCACCTTCTGCACTTCCATGAGCTTCTGTTTTTCCAGCCCGGTGTTGTAGTGGCCGGACTGCGGGCAGTATTTGCAATCTTCCGGGCAGGTGCCGGTCTTGATCGACAGCAGCGTCGAGACCTGCACACGGTTAGGGTCGAAATGCGCGCGGTGCACGGTCTGCGCCTGGAACAGCAAGTCGTTGAACGGTTGCTGGAACAGTGCCTTGACCTCTGACAGGGACCAGTCGTGACGTGTTGTAGCAGTTGTGCTGGCGCTCATCGGCGTTTCCTTGTTTAGGCTGTAGCTGGCGCCGGGACAGGAATGCCCGCCAGCGCATCACGGATAGCTCGCATAGTCATGGAAGGCCTATGAACTGTCAACCGCATGTAAAAGCACTGGTTTACAACTGTACAAATATTAATCATGTCTGTTTACTTTGCGACGCGCCGGCCGAACAGCCCTACCCCCTGTGCGTCGCCTGCGAGCAGGAACTGCCCTGGCTGGACGAGCACTGCGTGCGCTGCGCGCTGCCGCTGCCCATGGCCGGCTTGACCTGCGGCCCGTGCAGCCGGCGTGCTCCGGCCTACGCGCAAGTGGTCGCGCTGTGGCACTACGGGTTTCCCGTGGACACCTTGATCAGCCGTTTCAAGCACCGCCGGCAATGGCCGCTGGGGCGGCTGATGGCTGAACTCCTGGGCCATGGCCTGCTTCACCGCTATGCCGAAGGGCTGGCCGTGCCTGAGCTGTTGTTGCCGGTGCCGCTGGCCCGGCGGCGGTTGCGTGAACGGGGGTTCAACCAGGCCGGCATGCTGGCGCGGTGGCTCTCGACACAGCTGAATGTGCGTTGCGATGAGCGCCTGCTGCTGCGCACCCGCGACACGCCTGCCCAGCAGGGGCTGGATGCCAAGGCGCGGCGCCGGAACCTGCGCCAGGCGTTCAGCCTGCAGCGCCCAGGCACGTTCGAAGGCAGGCATGTCGCCCTGGTCGACGATGTGCTCACCACCGGCACCACGGCCCAGGCGATTGCCCAGCTGCTGCACAAGGATGGCGCGCGGCGCGTCGATGTCTACTGCCTGGCGCGCACGCCAAAGCCGGGCCAGGCTTGACTGTGCACCGGCACGAAGGCACCGTCGTGCCATCAGCCCATGACCGCCAAGCCCATGTCCCTACCTGCCCTGCTCACCCAACACATCGCCCGCCGCCCGCAGCGCATCGCCCTGCTCCAGCACGTCGCCGAGCAAGGCTCGATCACCCGCGCCGCCAAGGCGGCCGGCATCAGCTACAAAGCCGCCTGGGATGCCATCGACGAACTCAACAACCTGGCCAGCCAGCCGCTGGTCGAGCGCAGCACCGGTGGCCGCGGCGGCGGCGGCGCGCGCCTTTCGGCCGAAGGCGAGCGGGTGCTGCGCCTGTATCAGCGCCTGCAGAACCTGCAGGCCCAGCTGCTTGAAGCCGCAGAAGAATCCAGCGACCTCGACCTGCTCGGGCGCCTGATGCTGCGCACCAGCGCGCGCAACCAGCTGCAGGGGCAAGTCAGCGGCCTGCGCCGCGAAGGCCGGCACGACCGGGTGAGCCTCGCCCTGGGTGGCGGGCTGGAAATCGCGGCGCTGATCACCCATGACAGCACTGCGCGCCTGGAGCTGACCCTGGGCACCATGGTGGTGGCGCTGCTCAAGGCGGGCTGGGTGCAGCTGCTGGGGGCCGGCGACGAGACAGAGGCAGGCAGCAATGTGCTTGAAGCCACCGTCGAAGAAGTGCTGGTCGATGGCCACGAGCCCAGTGAAGTGCGCCTGGCTTTGAGCAATGGGCAGACGTTGTATGCATTTGCCGAGGCGCAGTGGCTGGCGCAGCAGCAGGTGCAGGCGGGGAGCCCGGTGCGGGTGCAGTTCCATCCGTCGTCGGTGTTGCTGGGGGTACCGGTCTAGGCTGGCCGCGCAGCGCGCGGTTCGCGGGGCAAGCCCGCTCCCACAGGTTCACCGCCGAGGGGCAATACTGTGGGAGCGGCCCGCGCAAGGGCCGGCACTGATACCATGAGGCCTTGCAGCCAGCCCCGGAGCACTCATGTCGCACCCCTTCGCCACACTTACCCCCGACCTGGTCCTGGACGCCGTGGAAAGCCTCGGCTTTCTCAGCGATGCCCGCGTCCTCGCGCTGAACAGCTACGAGAACCGCGTCTACCAGGTGGGCATCGAGGATGCGCAGCCGCTGATCGCCAAGTTCTACCGCCCGGGCCGCTGGAGCGATGCCGCGATCCTCGAAGAACACCGCTTCAGCGCCGAACTCGCCGACTGCGAAGTGCCCGTGGTCGCGCCGCTGCAGCACGAAGGCCAGACCCTGTTCGAACACCAGGGCTTTCGCTTTACCCTGTTCCCGCGTCGCGGCGGCCACGCACCTGAGCCCGGCAACCTCGACCAGCTCTACCGCCTGGGCCAACTGCTGGGCCGCCTGCACGCCGTGGGCGCGACACGCCCGTTCGAGCACCGCGAGGCACTGGCTGTGGACAACTTTGGCCATGCCTCGCTGAACACCCTGCTCGACGGTGGCTTCGTGCCCAAGGAACTGCTGCCCGCCTTCGAATCGGTAGCCCGCGACCTGCTCAAACGCGTCGAAGACGCCTACGCCCGCACGCCCCACCAGGTGATCCGCCTGCACGGCGACCTGCACCCCGGCAACCTGATGCACCGCGACGAGGTCTACCACGTCGTCGACCTCGATGACTGCCGCATGGGCCCGGCCGTGCAGGACCTGTGGATGATGCTCGCCGGCAACCGTGAAGAGCGCATGGGGCAACTGGCCGAGCTGATCGATGGCTACAACGAGTTCCACGATTTCGACCCGCGCGAACTGGCCCTGATCGAGCCCCTGCGCGCCCTGCGCCAGTTGCACTACAGCGCCTGGCTGGCGCGGCGCTGGGACGACCCGGCGTTCCCGCCGAGCTTCCCCTGGTTTGGCCAGCCGCGTTACTGGGGCGACCAGATTCTCGCCCTGCGCGAGCAACTGGCCGCGCTGGATGAACAACCGCTGAAATTGTTCTAGAAGCGCGCCGCGCTCTGTCTACAATAGGCGTCGCTTCAATTAGCTTCCTAAGCAAGGATTCTGCATGCACGCCGCAAACCCGCGCCGCGGGTACCTCCTGGGCCTTGGCGCCTACATCATCTGGGGCTTGTTCCCGCTGTACTTCAAAGCGATCCAGAGCGTTCCGGCGGTGGAGATCATCGTCCACCGGGTGCTCTGGTCGGCGCTGTTCGGTTCGCTGTTGCTGCTGGTGTGGAAACACCCCGGCTGGTGGCGCGAACTGCGCGACAACCCGCGCCGCCTGGCCATCCTCGCCCTCAGTGGCACGTTGATCGCCGCAAACTGGCTGACGTATGTGTGGTCGGTGAACAACGGCCGCATGCTCGAAGCCAGCCTTGGCTACTACATCAACCCGCTGGTGAACGTGCTGCTGGGCATGCTGTTGCTGGGCGAGCGCCTGCGCCGCCTGCAATGGCTGGCCGTGGGCCTGGCGGCGCTGGGGGTGGCGCAGCAGGTGTGGCAGGTGGGCAGCCTGCCCTGGGTATCGCTGGTGTTGGCATTGACCTTCGGCTTCTATGGCCTGATCCGCAAGCAGGCGCCGGTCGCCGCGCTGCCCGGGCTGGTGGTCGAGACCTGGATGCTGGTGCCGCTGGCGCTGGGCTGGCTGCTGCTGCACCCCACCGCGATAAGTGCGCAACCTTCGTTCTACACCAGCAGCGAGGCGCTGTGGCTGATGGCGGCGGGGCCGGTGACGCTGGTGCCGCTGGTGTGCTTCAACGCTGCGGCGCGGCACCTGCCCTACACCACCCTGGGCTTCCTGCAGTACCTGGCGCCGACCCTGGTGCTGATGCAGGCGGTATGGCTGTTCGACGAGCACCTGTCGCCCAGCAGCCTGGTGGCGTTCGTGTGCATCTGGGCGGGCCTGGCGCTGTACAGCGTCGATGCGTGGCTGAATCTGCGCAAGCGCGCCTGATCAAAAAATGATCACATCTACGCAGGCCACGTATTTCGTGGCCTGCGCAAAGATCTCCAGAGGTTATCCACACCCTGGTCCCCGGCGTTTGTGCACAAGCCACTGAAAACTGGGTGTTTTTTGCTCAAACGGCGGGAGGGCTCGCCCTTGTTGGGCTGGCGAGGTGCGCCCCCAGCTTATCCACAGGGCCATCCCCGCATATTCGGGATAATCGCCCGCTCACTCTTCTGGGCGCAGCTTCAACTCCACCATCAAGTCATCCGCCAGGCTCTCCAGCTTGCGCTGCAGCTCATCCAGCGACAGGGTCAGCGGCAGCGCCAGCAAGGCATCGGCATGGAACAGCGGCTCGCTGCTCATCGGCGCCGGGCGCACCTCGGTGGTGAAACGCTCCAGGTTCACCCCATGGTCGGCCAGCAGGCGGGTGATATCGCGCACGATGCCGGGCCGGTCATTGCCCACCAGTTCCATGGCGATCGGCTTCCAGGTGCACGAGGGCTCGATGCCGCTTTCGGCGATCAGCACGCGAATGCTGTACTGGCTCAGCGCCTGCAGCGACTTCACCAGCTCGTCGTAGTTCTCGGCCGGCACCGCCACCCGCAAGATCCCGGCGAACTGCCCGGCCATGCGCGACATGCGGCTTTCCAGCCAGTTGCCGTTGTGGTCGGCAATGCACTGGGCAATGCGTTCGACCTGGCCAGCCTTGTCAGGAGCGATCACGGTGAGTACAAGATGATCCACAGCGACTTCCTCTGCGTGCAGCCGCGCAAAGCGGCGAAAATTCGGGGGATCGAGTCAGTATAGGCAAGGCGCGGCAACCTGCCGCAGGGCAGTCCGCGCAACTAATCGTGTACTGTTTCAAGATTTATCTGGAACAATCCACCGGTTTTTTGCGAACATACCAATTCCCAGCGTGACCCTACGCGACCAATCGGTCGCAGAGCGACGCTTTTAGTCCGATGTTTACCTGCCTGCTGCTTCATGTAGTATGCATCGGCGCGGACTACAAAACGTCGTTTCGATGTCTGCCAAGGCGCCTGTGAAAATACGCAAACCGCCCGCCAGCGCGTCTGGCGAGCTGCACCCCGCCGCGCTCGTGGATGACTGGGCAGGCACTGGTGCCGTGTTTAGAGAAGCGCTACAGGCTTAATACAGAAGAGCGAAAGCGAAATAGCTGAGCAGAGGTGAGGCAAGCAATGACTGGATACGTTCACGTCGGTGGCCTTCAGGTCGCCAAGGCCCTGTACGACTTCGTCAACAACGAAGCGATTCCTGGAACCGGCATCGATGCCAAACAGTTCTGGGCGGGTGCCGAGAAGATCATCAACGACCTCGCTCCCAAGAACAAAGCCTTGCTCGCCAAGCGCGACGAGCTGCAGGCCAAGATCGACGCCTGGCACCAGGCGCGCAAAGGCCAGGCCCATGACGCCGTCGCCTACAAAAGCTTCCTCCAGGAAATCGGCTACCTGCTGCCGCAAGTCGAAGACTTCCAGGCCACCACCCTGAACGTCGACGAAGAAATCGCCCACATGGCCGGCCCGCAGCTGGTCGTGCCGGTGATGAACGCCCGCTTCGCCCTGAACGCCGCCAATGCCCGTTGGGGCTCGCTGTACGACGCGCTGTACGGCACCGACGCCATCAGCGATGAAGGCGGTGCGGAAAAAGGCCAGGGCTACAACAAGGCCCGCGGCGACAAGGTCATCGCCTTCGCCCGCGCCTTCCTCGACCAGGCCGCGCCACTGGCAGCAGGCTCGCACGTCGACTCCACGGCCTACCGCATTGAAGGCGGCAAGCTGGTGGTCACCCTCAAAGGCGGCAGCAACAGCGGCCTGCGTGACGACGCCCAGCTGATCGGCTTCCATGGCGACGCCGCCGCGCCGACTGCCGTGCTGCTCAAGCACAACGGCCTGCACTTCGAGATCCAGGTCGACGCCAGCACCCCGGTCGGCAGCACCGACGCCGCCGGCGTCAAAGACATCCTGATGGAATCGGCCCTGACCACCATCATGGACTGCGAAGACTCGGTGGCCGCCGTGGACGCCGACGACAAGGTCATCGTCTACCGCAACTGGCTGGGCCTGATGAAAGGCGACCTGGCCGAAAGCGTGAGCAAAGGCGGCAAGACCTTCACCCGCACCATGAACCCGGACCGCGAGTACGCCGCGCCCAATGGCGGCAGCGTCACCCTGCACGGCCGTTCGCTGCTGTTCGTGCGCAACGTCGGTCACCTGATGACCAACCCGGCGATCCTCGATGCCCAGGGCAACGAAATCCCCGAGGGCATCCAGGACGGCCTGTTCACCAACCTGATCGCCCTGCACAACCTCAACGGCAACACCAGCCGCAAGAACACCCGCACCGGCAGCGTGTACATCGTCAAGCCGAAGATGCACGGCCCCGAAGAAGTGGCGTTCGCCGCTGAAATCTTCAGCCGCGTCGAAGACCTGCTGGGTATGAAGCGCAACACCGTCAAGGTCGGCATCATGGACGAGGAGCGCCGTACCACGGTCAACCTCAAGGCATGCATCAAGGCGGCCGCCGAGCGCGTGGTGTTCATCAACACCGGCTTCCTCGACCGCACCGGTGACGAAATCCACACCTCCATGGAAGCCGGCGCCGTGGTGCGCAAGGGCGCCATGAAGAACGAGAAGTGGATCGGCGCCTACGAGAACAACAACGTCGACGTGGGCCTGGCCACCGGCCTGCAAGGCCGTGCGCAGATCGGCAAGGGCATGTGGGCCATGCCCGACCTGATGGCAGCGATGCTCGAGCAGAAGATCGCTCACCCGCTGGCCGGCGCCAACACCGCCTGGGTACCGTCGCCAACCGCCGCGACCCTGCACGCCCTGCACTACCACAAGGTCGATGTGCAGGCGCGCCAGCGCGAACTGGCTTCGCGCGTGCCGGCCTCGGTCGACGACATCCTGACCATCCCGCTGGCTGCCGACACCAACTGGTCGGCCGAAGAGATCCGCAACGAACTGGACAACAACGCCCAGGGCATCCTCGGTTACGTGGTGCGCTGGATCGACCAGGGCGTCGGTTGCTCGAAGGTGCCGGACATCAACGATGTCGGCCTGATGGAAGACCGCGCCACCCTGCGCATCTCGGCCCAGCTGCTGGCCAACTGGCTGCGCCATGGCGTGGTCAGCCAGGAGCAGGTACTGGAAAGCCTCAAGCGCATGGCTGCGGTGGTGGACAAGCAGAACGCCGGTGACGCCCTGTACCGCCCAATGGCGCCGAACTTCGACGGCAACGTCGCGTTCGAGGCGGCTGTGGAGCTGGTTGTAGAAGGTGCCAAGCAGCCCAATGGCTATACCGAGCCGGTGCTGCACCGTCGTCGTCGCGAGTTCAAGGCGAAAAACGGCCTGTAAGTTGCGGGGCCTTTCTGGCCCCATCGCCGGCAAGCCGGCTCCCACAGAAATTGTAGGAGCCGGCTTGCCGGCGATGGGGCCAGAGCAGGCACCCCACTATTCGATCTTCAACTCCCTCTTCACCAGCGCCAACAGCTTGCCCAGGTCCACCGGCTTGAGCAGGAAGTCCACCACCCCCAGGTGCATCACGTCCACCGCCTCCTTCACATCGGTGTCGCCCGACACCACGATGATCGACAACGCCGCCCGCTCCGACTCACGCACCTGACGAATCAGTTCCAGGCCATCCTTGGGCTGCATGCGCAGGTCGGTGATCATCAAGGCGATACGCGGCTCATAGTGCAGCTTGAACATCGCCTCCTGGGCGCCATCGGCCATCATGCAGTCGATGCCCCGGCTCTTGAGGTACAGGCACAGAGCTTCGCTGTTCACCGGGTTGTCATCCACCACCAGCACCACAGGTTTAGGTGCCACCGGCGCACTCACCACGGCCAATGCTTCACGCTCCGCTTCACTCAGGATGTCGTCATGCTCAACCATGGTCGTCTCGTCAAAAAAATAGCCCGCTCAGCCGGTATGACCACGCCTTGAGAAATTGATCACAGCACGCCCCTAGACTTACGTCCAATGGGCACCGCACGGCGGCAAGCCGACCATGGGGGCCGAGAACAACAAGGCCGGCACCTATATATAGATATATATAGTTCGGCGTAGCGATACGGTCAGTTTCATGAGCAAAAAGGACGCCTACAGCCAGGCGGGCAGGACTGCCGTCCTGCAGAACATCCAGGGCACCCTGCAGTTCCTGCAGCGCTTCCCACCGTTCAACCAGATGGAGCACAGCCACCTGGGCTTTCTGGTGGAACAGTGCCAGCTGCGGTTCTACGCCAGCGGGGAAAGCATCCTCAAACCGGCGGACGGCCCGGTCGAGCACTTCTACATCGTCAAGCAGGGGCGCGTGGTCGGCGAGCGCCAGCACCTGGTCAAGCCGGGCGTGGAAACCACCTTCGAGATCACCAGCGGCGAATGCTTCCCGCTGGCAGCCCTGCTTGGAGAGCGCGCCACCCGCACCGAACACCTGGCCGGCGAAGACACCTTCTGCCTGCAATTGAACAAATCGGCCTTCATCCGCCTGTTCTCGATGTCGGATGTGTTTCGAGATTTTGCACTGCGCGGCGTCAGCAGCCTGCTCGAGCAGGTCAACCAGCAAGTGCGCCAGCGGGCGGTGGAAACCCTAGGCACCCAGTACTCGCTGAACACGCCGCTGGGCGAACTGGCCATGCGCCACCCGGTGGTGTGTACCCCGGATACCCCCCTGCGCGACGCCGTGCGGCTGATGCACGAGCAGCAGGTCGGCAGCATCGTGGTGGTCGACCCGCAGCGCTACCCGGTGGGCATCTTCACCTTGCGCGACCTGCGCCAGGTGGTGGCCGAAGCCGACGCCGACCTGGGGGCGCCGATCGACCGGCACATGACCGCCAAGCCGTTCTACCTCAGCCCGCAAGCCAGCGCCTTCGACGCGGCCATGGCGATGACCGAGCGGCACATCGCCCACGTCTGCCTGGTGGACAACCAGCGCCTGTGCGGCGTGGTGTCCGAGCGCGACCTGTTCTCCCTGCAGCGGGTCGACCTGGTGCACCTGGCGCGCACCATCCGCCACGCGCCGCGCCTGGAGACGCTGGTCTCGCTGCGCGGCGAAATCGGCCAGCTGGTCGAGCGCATGCTCGCCCACGGCGCCTCCTCGACCCAGATCACCCAGATCATCACCCTGCTCAACGACCATACCGTGTGCCGGGTGATCGAGCTGGCCCTGGCCGAACGCGGCGACCCCGGCGTGCCCTTCAGCTGGCTGTGCTTTGGCAGCGAAGGCCGCCGCGAACAGACCCTGCACACCGACCAGGACAACGGCATCCTGTTCGAGGCCGCCGACGCCACCGAGGCCCAGGCCATTCGCAGCCGCCTGCTGCCGCTGGCGCAATACATCAACCAGTGCCTGGCCCAGTGCGGCTTCACCCTGTGCAAGGGCAACGTCATGGCCGGCAACCCCGAGCTGTGCCTGTCGCGCGCCGAATGGGCCCGACGCTTTGCCGGCTTCGTGCGCGAGGCCAGCCCGGAGAACCTGCTGGCGTCGAGCATCTACTTCGACCTGCGCGTGGTCTGGGGCAACGAGCAAGGTGGCGAACAACTGCGCCAGCAGCTGCTCGAGCAAGTGGCCGATAACCGCATCTTCCAGCGCATGATGGCCGACAACGCCTTGCGCCAGCGGCCGCCGGTGGGGCGCCTGCGCGAGTTCGTGCTGACCCGCCAGGGCAACGACAAGGCCGCCACCCTCGACCTCAAGGTCCAGGGCCTGACCCCCTTCGTCGATGGCGCAAGGCTGCTGGCCCTGGCCAACGGCATTGGCGCCTGCAATACCCTGGAGCGCCTGCGCCAGCTGGTCGAGCAAGGCGTGATCGAAGCCCTCGATGGCGCCGCCTACGAAGAGGCCTACCACTTCATCCAGCAAACCCGCATGCAGCAGCACCAGCGCCAAACCCGCGACAACCTCCCCTATTCCAACCGCCTGGACCCGGACAGCCTCAACCACCTGGACCGGCGCATCCTGCGCGAGTCGCTGCGCCAGGCCCAGCGCCTGCAAAGCAGCCTGGCCCTGCGGTACCAGCTGTGAGCCTGTTCGCCTGGCTGCGCCCGGTCAGCGTGCCGCTCGCAGACGCCGCGCGCGAGCGCCTGGCGCGCTTGCCCAAGGCGGCGCCGCTGGGTGTGTGTTCGTTGCGCGAACAGCGCTGGGTGGTGCTCGACCTGGAAACCAGCGGCCTGAACCCCAACCGCGACCAGGTGCTGTCGATCGGCGCCGTGGCCATCGAAGATGGCGCCATCGACTTTTCCCAGCAGTTCGAGCGCACCCTGCACCGCCCGCTGCAGAAGACCAACGCCAGCGTGCTGATCCATGGCCTGGGGCCAAGCGCCCTGGCCGCTGGCTGCGACCCGGCCGAAGCGCTGCTCGACCTGCTCGAATTCATCGGCGCCAGCCCGGTGCTGGCGTTTCACGCGCCGTTCGACCAGCGCATGCTCGCCCGGGCGCTGAAGCAAAGCCTGGGCTACCGGCTGCAGGGGCATTTTCTCGACGTGGCCGAACTGGCGCCGATGCTCAACCCCGATACCGTGCTGCGCGAGGCCGGGCTGGACGACTGGGTGGCGCGCTTTGGCCTGCAGATCGACGAACGCCACCACGCCAGCGCCGATGCCCAGGTGACCGCGGAGCTGGCGCTGATCCTGCTCAGCCAGGCACGCCGCCAGCAGCTCGACAGCCCGTTGCAGCTGGAGCAGCGGCTGCGCGGGTGGCGGCGGCGCAAGCTGCAGAACCATGGCCTTTAGGCCGGCAAGCCGCTCCCAAAAATCAAGGCTGGCGCTGTACCTGTGGGAGCCGGCTTGCCGGCGATAGGGCCAACTCTGCCCCCCTCGATCCCCCTGCCATGCTGGCAATCCGATAAGCGTCCATTGCACCCCACCCCCCGCCTCTGCAACAATCGCGAATAATTATCGTTAGTTAATGCATTCGTTCCGGGGGGACGCTGCGTGTCTTCTGCACCAAGCCCACACGCCAATCTGGTCGGTGCGCTGTATCGCGACCATCGCAGCTGGCTGCTCGCCTGGCTGCAACGCAGCATGGCCTGCCGTCAGCGTGCCGAAGACCTGAGCCAGGACACGTTCGTGCGCCTGCTCGGCCGCGAACAGCTGGAGCCCCCCCGCGAACCGCGCGCCTTCCTCGCCGCCGTGGCCAAGGGCCTGATGTTCGACCACTTTCGCCGCGCCGCACTGGAGCAAGCCTACCTGGCCGAACTGGCGCGCCTGCCGGAAGCCGAACACCCCTCGCCGGAAATCCAGCACCTGATCCTCGAAGACCTCAAGGCCATCGACCGCCTGCTCGGCAAGCTCTCGAGCAAGGCCCGCGCCGCCTTCCTGCACAACCGCCTGGACGGCATGGGCCACGCCGAGATCGCCGAGCGCCTGGGAGTGTCGGTGTCGCGCGTGCGCCAGTACATCGCCCAAGGCATGCGCCAGTGCTACATCGCCCTGTACGGGGAGCCGACGTGAACGCTGCACCGGTTTCAGCCCGAGTCCTGGAAGCCGCCATTGCCTGGAAACTGAGCCTCGACGAGGGCAGCGGCACGGCCGATGAACGCAACGAATTCATGCGCTGGCACGCCGCCAGCGAAGAACACGCCCGAGCCTGGCGCCAGCTTGGCGTGCTCGACCAGCGCGTCAGCGCCGCCGCCGGCCCCGCCCGCCAGGCCTTGCTGCAATCACGTGTCAGCCTGCGCCGGCGCATCGGCAGGGCCGGTAGCGGCCTGGCCGGCATGCTCCTGCTCGGCACCTTGCTTGGCTGGCTCGGCGCGCCGTCGCTGCAGCCCAGCTACTGGCTGGCCGACCAGCGCACCGCCACCGGCGAGCTGCGCACCCTGCGCCTGGAAGACGGCACCCTGCTGAGCCTGAACAGCCACACGGCGGTCGATATCGACTACGCCGGCGATCAGCGCGTGCTGGTGCTGCACCAGGGCGAGATTTCGGTGGAAACCGGCCACCAGGACCCTCGCCCCTTGCTGGTGCGCACCGACGATGGCCGCCTGCGCCCCCTGGGCACGCGCTTTTTGGTACGCCGCGAAGACCACGGCACGCGCCTGGAAGTGCTGCAGGCCTCGGTCGCCGCCATGCCGCTCAACAGTGGCGACGAGCAAGTGCTGCACGAGGGCCAGCAGGTGCTGATGAGCAGCAATGGCCTGGGCCATGTCGGCCCGGTGCAGGCCGGCGCCGATGCCTGGACCCGCGGCATGCTGGTGGTCGACAACGTGCGCCTGGCCGACCTGCTGGCCAAGCTCGGCCAGTACCGCAACGGGCACCTTGGCGTGGCGGATGAAGTTGCCGACCTGCGCGTGTCGGGCAGTTTCCCGCTGACCGATACCGACCTGGCGCTGGCTTCGCTGGTGCCGGCGTTGCCGGTCAAGGTCGAGCGGCATACGCAATGGTGGGTGACCGTAGTTCCCAAGTAGTTCCTGAATAGAACCGTGGTGGCCTTATCGCCGGCAAGCCGGCTCCCACAGGAAAGTCACCGCTCAGAGGGGCTGTGCTTTTCTCTGTGGGAGCCGGCTTGCCGGCGATAGGGCCGGAACAGCCCACAACCAAACCCAAACAATTCTCACTTTTTTTCAGATTACCCCTGTCACTTCTGAAATCTCGCTCGGCAAGGAAGCAGAAAGCACTTATCCGTCGAGGAGCCCGCTGCATGTCCCGTGCCGTTGATCGTTTCCTGCGTCCCAGCCTGATGGCCCTGGCCATCGGCCTGGCCGCGCCATTGGCCAGCCCTGCCCTGTTCGCCGCCGAGCAAAATGCCCCGCGCGCCTACAACCTGCCCAGCGCCCCGCTGGCCAGCACCCTGAACCAGATCGCCAGCCAGTCGGGCATTGCCCTGGCCATCGACCCGGCACTGGTCAGCGGCCGCGATTCGTCCCCGGTCAACGGCCAGTACGACGGCCTCGGCGCCCTGCAGGCAGCCTTGCGCGGCACCGGGCTGCAGCTGCAGCAAAGCAGCGTCGGCAGCTACAGCCTGGTGGCCGTGCCCGATGGCAGCCTGGCCTTGCCGGAAACCAGCGTGAACGCCAGCAGCGACAGCGAAAGCGCCTGGGGCCCGGTGGAGGGCTACCTTGCCAAGCGCACCGCCGCCGGCACCAAGACCGATACCGCACTGGTGGAAGTGCCGCGCTCGATCTCCGTCGCCACCCGCCAGCAGATGAGCGACCGCGGCGTGCACAGCCTGGACGACGCCGTGCGCTACATGCCGGGCATCGTCTCGGCCAGCTACGGCAGCGACACCCGCTATGACTGGATGCGCGTGCGCGGCTTCGAGCCCACCCAGTTCCTCGACGGCCTGCCGCTGCCGCGCGGTGTGTACGCCAACCCGAAAGCCGAAACCTGGAACCTCGACCGCCTCGCCCTGCTGCGCGGCCCGGCGTCCTCGCTGTATGGCCAGACCCCGCCCGGCGGCCTGCTGGACATGGTCAGCCGCCGCCCGCAGGCGCAGAGCGAACATGAAATCGAGCTGCAGTACGGCAGCGACAACCACCGCCAGATCAACTTCGCCAGCACCGGCAAGATCGACGACCAGGGCCAGTTCCTGTACAGCGTCAGCGGCGTGATCCGTGACGGCGGCACGCAGATCGACCACATCGACGACAAACGCTACAACATCGCCCCGAGCCTGACCTGGAACATCGACGAGGACACCTCGTTGACCCTGCTGTCCCAGTTCACCCGCGACGATACCGGCGCCACCAGCCAGTTCCGCCCGATCCAGGGCACCAAGATCGACATGCCCTTCGGCAAGATCTCGCACCACAAGAACCTGGGCGACCCGGACTACGAGTTCTATGACCGCACCTACTACGCGCTGGGCTATGCCTTCGAGCACCGCCTGAACGATGTCTGGCAGTTCCGCCAGAACCTGCGCTACACCAAGTCGGACCTGGCCTTCCAGGTCATCACGCCCGGTGCCTACTACGAGCCCGGCGGCCCGGTGAAAGACGACGGCACCGTCAGCCGCATGTCCACCAACACCGATGAAGACATCAGCCAGTTCGCGGTGGACAACAACTTCCAGGCCGACTTCGCCACCGGCGACGTCAGCCACACCCTGCTGCTCGGCCTTGACCACCAGCGCGTCAACAACAACTACCTGTCGATCTATGGCTTCAACGTGCCGGACAGCAACGTCAACAACCCGATCTACGGGTTGCCGATCACCCGCCCTGATCGCTCCTCGGCGTTTTACGACTACGACCAGAAAACCCGCCAGACCGGCGTTTACGTGCAGGACCAGATGGCCCTGGACAACTGGCGCCTGACCCTCGGTGGCCGTGAAGACTGGGTGCATACCAGCACCAAGTTCTTCAACAAGGGTGACGCCACCAACACCCAGCGCGACAAGAAATTCAGCGGCAACGCCGCCATCAGCTACGTGTTCGACTCGGGCTTCGTGCCCTACCTGTCCTACGCCGAGTCGTTCCAGCCGGCCAGCCACGCCGACGCCGACCCGGAGAAGTCGTTCAAGCCCACCGAAGGCAAGCAATGGGAGCTGGGCATCAAGTATCAGCCGCCGGGCTCCAACACCCTGCTGTCGGCAGCCGTGTATGACCTGACCCAGAAAAACGTCTCGGTCACCAACAACGTTGGCGGCGTGCCGATCACCAGCCAGACCGGCGAAGTGAAGGTGCGTGGCCTGGAGCTGGAAGCCGTTTCCGACGTCACCGACAACCTCAAGGTGATCGCAGCCTACACCCTGGCCAAATCGGAAGTGCAGGACGGCCAGTACAAAGGCAACCGCCTGCAGCTGATGCCCAACCAGCAGGCCTCGCTGTGGGCCGACTACACCTGGCACACCGGCGTGCTCGATGGCTTCGGCATCGGCGCCGGCGCCCGCTACACCGGCAACACCTACGGCAACGAGGCCAATACCTACCTGGGCAAGGCCAACGCCTACACCGTGTTCGACGCCTCCGTGCACTACGACCTGGGCCGCCTGGACAACAGCCTCAAGGGCGCCTCGGTGGCCGTCAACGCCACCAACCTGCTGAACAAGGACTACATCTCCACCTGCGACGGCTACTACTGCTACTACGGCGACGAGCGCAGCGTGGTCGCCAGTGCCACCTACAAGTGGTAAGCAGCTGACACTGTGAGCTCGCCGGCCAAGCCGCCCCCTCGTGGGCGGCTTTGGTCTTTCTGAACGTCGAGAAATAAAATGTAATGAAAAGCCCAACCATCCGCCGCTGGTCCGTGATCCATACCTGGAGCAGCCTGGTTTGCACGGTGTTCCTGCTGTTGCTAGCCCTCACCGGCCTGCCGCTGATCTTCCACCACGAGCTTGAACACCTGCTCGGCGATGCCGCCGAGTTGCGCGAGCTGCCGCCCGGCACCCCGCACCTGGACATGCAGCAACTGGTGCTCAAGGCCGAGCAGCACCGCCCTGGCGAGGTGATGCAGTACTTCGGCTTCGACGAAGACGAGCCCAATGGCGTGATGGCGATCACGGCCGCCACCGCCGGCACCGAACCCAATTCGTCGCACAACTTCATGCTCGACGCCCGTACCGGCGAGGCCGTGGCCATGCCGGCCGCCAACGGCGGCTTCATGATGATCATGCTGCGCCTGCACGTGGACATATTCGCCGGCCTGCCGGGCAAGCTGCTGCTGGCCTTCATGGGCGTGCTGTTCGTCGTCGCGATCGTCTCTGGCACGGTGCTTTACGCACCGTTCATGCGCCGCCTGGAGTTCGCCACGGTGCGCCACGACAAGTCGCGCCGCCTGCGCTGGCTCGACCTGCACAACCTGATTGGCGTGGTCACCCTGGCCTGGGCCTTGACTGTGGGGGTCACCGGGGTGATCAGCGCGCTCTCCGACCTGGTCATCGCCGCCTGGCGCAACGACAGCCTGGCCGCCATGGTCGCCCCGTACCGCGATGCGCCGCCGCTGACCGAACGCGCTCCAGCCAGCGAGCTGCTGGCCATCGCCGAGCGGGCCGCCCCGGGCATGCGCCCGGACTTCATCGCCTTCCCCGGTACCCGCTTCTCCAGCGAACACCACTACGCCGTGTTCATGAAAGGCGCCACGCACCTGACCTCGCACCTGTGGACCCCGGTGCTGATCGACGCCCGCACGCTGGAGGTCACGGCAGTCGGCGAGCGCCCCTGGTACATGGACGCCATGGGCCTGTCGCAGCCGCTGCACTTTGGCGACTACGGCGGGCGGCCGATGCAGGTCCTCTGGGCCGTGCTCGATGTGCTGACCATCGTCGTGCTCATCAGCGGCCTGTACCTGTGGTGGGGCAAGCAGCGCAAAGGCAAGGGAGCACGCCCATGAGCCACCGATCGCAATCCACCTGGCGGCTGTTCACCTGGCCGCTGCTGATCGCCTTGCTGGGCGCCGGCGGCCTGTTCGCCGCGCTGCTCGGCGACGGCGGCTGGGATGTATTGTCCTGGGTCGGGCTCGGCATACCCGCGCTGCTCAGCGCGCGGGCACTGTTCTGGCGCCGTTGAGGCTGATCAGTAACTGTGCAGCAGTTCTTGTGGGAGCCGGCTTGCCGGCGATAGGGCCAGAACAGGCTACCCAAGCCTGCCCGCACTGGCCTCATCGCCGGCAAGCCGGCTCCCACAAAGGCTGAGGCGTGTTGCGTCAGTCGAGCTTCGGGAGCAACAGGTCAAGCCGCTGGTGCAAGGCACTGCCTAGCAGTTCCTGTGGGAGCCGGCTTGCCGGCGATAGGGCCAGAACAGGCTACCCAAGCCTGCCCGCACTGGCCTCATCGCCGGCAAGCCGGCTCCCACAAAGGCTGAGGCGTGTTGCGTCAGTCGAGCTTCGGGAGCAATCGGTCAAGCCGCTGGTGCAAGGCACTGCCAGCAACTCCTGTGGGAGCCGGCTTGCCGGCGATAGGGCCAGAACAGGCTATCCAAGCCTGCCCGCACTGGCCTCATCGCCGGCAAGCCGGCTCCCACAAAGGCGGGGGTGTGTTGCGTCAGTCCAGCTTCGGGAGCAATCGGTCAAGCCGCTGGTGCAAGGCACTGCCACTTGGCCAATTGCGCAGCAGCCGCGCACGGTCACGGGCATAGGCCGGGGCGAAGCTGAGCTGGGTGGCGTGCTGGCACATGGCATCGAGGTCGATCAGCGACCACTGGCCGTTCTGCCAGAACAGGTTATGCCCCTTGAAGTCGCCATGGCTGATGCGCTCGCGAATCAGCTGCTGCATCAGGTGCACCAGCGCATCGACCTGCTCTTCAGGCGCATCGCCGTTTTCCACGAACGGCGCGAAGCACGCGGTGAGGTCCGGGCCATCGGCAAATTCGGTAACCAAAAACGCCCGGCTGCGCAGGCCCATCACCCGCTGCTCGAGCACCGCCAGCGGGCGCGGCGTGGCGATGTCGAGGAACTCCAGGCGGTGGCCTTCGATCCACGAATGCCAGGCGCGGCTCGGGCGCCAGAAGCGCTTGAACCAGTGGGCGGTGTTCTTGATGTTGTAGCGCTTGAGCACCAGCGTGCGGCCACCCACCTCGATGCGTGCCACGCTGGCCGCACCGCCGGTCTTGTACAAATGGCCCTGGTCGATCAGCGCATCGGCCTGCTCCAGCACCGGCAGCATGGCCTCCACTTCGCCACGGCGAATGGCCCGCAGGCCAGACATGCTGCGCTCGACGCTGAACAGCGTGCATTCGCGGCCGGCCTTTTCCAGGTAGTCCTTCAGGCGCCAGTTGCGCACCTTGTCCACCTGCTTCTGCAGCGCTTCCATGGGCAAGGCGTGCTCGCCATTGGCCAGCAGGTAATGCACCAGCAACTCTTCGATGAAGGGCTCCAGGCGCTTGGGCAACTGGGCGAAGAACACCCCGAGGTTTTCCAGCACACGCGAGCGCGACAGCTGCTGGCCCGGCGTTTCGGCCTTGATGCCGGCGCCGTCGATCAGGTACAGCTGGCCGCCATGGCGCAGCAGGTTGTCCAGGTGCAGGTCTTCCTGCCACAGGCCCTTGGCGTGCATCTGCGCCACGGCCGTCAGCGCTTCACCGAGCACCAGGTGCTGCTCGTCGGCCAGCACTGGCAGGTTCTGCACCTGGGCCCAGGCATCGGCCAGGCTTTGCGCACCGTCCAGGTACTCGAACAGCAGCCAGCCGCCCTCGCCTTCCTTCAGGCCATCGGCCAACAGCTTGGGCGTGGTCAGGCCTTGCTCGGCCAGCAGCTTCACGCCCTCCAGCTCGCGCTGGAAATGCCGGGCGGCGCTATTGCCCACCAGCAGCTTGGCCAGCACCGGCGTACCACGCCACACGCCGGCGCCCACGTAGCGCTGGCCGGGCAATACCCGCAGCAGGCTCAGCAGCTGCAGCTCGGCGCTGCCAGCGGCATCGGCCAGGGTCACCGACAGCGGCAGCGATGGGTTGCGGCCGGTGGCTTTCAATTCAGACAAACGCATCAGCGGGCCTCTTTTTCACGACGGCGTTGCGTCAGGCCTTGCAGCCAGGTACCGACCAGGGCGCTGTCGGCCGGCTTGGCCAGGTAGGCGGCCAGCAGCTGGCGCACGTCCGCCTCGCTCCAGGCACGGGCGCGGCGCAGCAGCGGCTCCAGGTCCTTGAGCCGGTCACGCTTGCCGAACAGCAGCGGCCGGGTCTTTTCCAGGTCGATCAGTTGCGCGTCCCAGCCGTCACGGCGCTGGCGCAGGAAGATGTGCTTGGGGTAGAAGCAGCCGTGCACCTGGCCTGCGCTGTGCAGCGTGCGCGCCAGTTGGCCGGTGGCCTGGAGGATGCCGCCGCGCTCGGCGTCGGCCAGTTGCGGCCACTGCGCCAGCAGGCTTTCCAGGTCGCTCCAGTCGTCGAGCGCGCGAGTCATCAGCATCGCCCGGTGCTCGCCGCCCTGCTTGCGCTCGCCGTAGAACACCGCCTGCAAGGCCGGGATCTGCAGCTTCTGGTAACGGCTGATGTTGCGAAACTCGCGGGCGAAGGTCGGTTCGCCCAAGGGCCGGTGCAGGGTGCGGGTCAGGTAGTTGCACTGGCGCTTGAGGTAGTAGCCCTTGCCTTCGAGCTCCAGGCGAAACACGCTGCTCCAGCCGCCACGGCCGGTGTTGGGTTCATCCACGGCGTCGAGCTGCAGCGCCCACAGCGCCTCGAAATCGTTCAGGCCATGGCGCTTGAGCAGCGCGATGTCCGCGCTGGCCAGGTAATCGGTCATTCCCTTCCCTCGAAGAAGCTCAGTACCTGACGAATGCGCCGTTTGTCGCGCAGGTTCAGGCGCTCGCGCCCACGGTACTGCAGGTAGAAACGCAGGCGCTGGGTCGCCGACAGGTGATATTTGGCGACCTTGTCCAGGCACGCCAGGTCCTTGACCATGCGGTGGCGCCACATGAAGCCACGCCAGAAGTCGCCGGTCGGGCAGTCGATGAAGAACACCGTGCCCTTGTCGTCGACCAGCAGGTTGCGCCATTTCAGGTCGTTGTGGGCAAAGCGGTGCTCGTGCATCACCCGGGTGTGCCGGGCCAACTGGCGGCTGAGGTGGTCGACCCAGTGGCGGTCGGCCAGGCGCGGGTCGTTGCGCTCGGCCAGCGCCGACAGGTCTTCGGTGTTGGGCAGCTCGCGGGTGATCATCGCCCCGCGGCCAAACGCCAGGCCGTTGCGCTCAAGGCCCCAGGCGACCACTTCGGCGGTGGGGATGCCCCACTTGGCGAACTGCTTGAGGTTCTGCCATTCGGCCTTGATCCGCGGCCGGCCCAGGTAGCGGCGCATGTGCTTGCCGGCGCCGGTGTAGCGCTTGACGTAATAGTGGACGCCGCCACGCTCGATGCGGATGACCTCGCTGATGGGGTCACGGGTCAGGCGTTCGCCCTGCAGGGCGAATACCGCATCGAGGCTGCCGAAGTCCGCCGCCAGGTGTTCATAGCCTGGCGCCAGGTTCCAACTCGCCATCAGAGTGCATCCCCATAGCGTTGCTTGCGGTCGTAGAGTTTCTGCGCCTTGCGCTCGAGCCAGGCGATCAGCGCCGCCTCTTCGGCAAGCACCTGGCGCAGCGGGCGCTGGAAGTACCCGCGCAGAAAGCGCAGCTTGTCGCGCTGGGTCAGGCCGATGTCCAGCGCCGAGAAGTACAGCGCGGCCAGGTCCTTGTCGCGCCAGCGGCGGCTGATGGTGGCGCGGGTCTGGGCACGGTGCAGGTCGATGACCGACAGCTTGAAGTCGTCCGCCGTCACCGGGCGGTCGGTGTGCAGCAGGAAGTGGCAGATGTAGCAGTCGCGGTGGTTGACCCCGGCGCGGTGCATGCCGCCGGTCATCTTCGCCACTTCGGCGATCAGCGCACGCTTGAGGCGTGGCTCGGGCGGCTGCTTGACCCAGTCGATGCTGAAGTCTTCCAGGCTGATGGTCGGCGCCAGCTCTTCGGTGACGATGAACGAGTGCTGGGTCGCCGGGTTGCTGCCGCGCTCGCCATAGGCAACGGCGGTCATGGTCGGCACACCCACCTCGTGCAGGCGCTGGATGGCCTGCCATTCCTGGCCGGCGCCGAGCACCGGCAGCTTGGCGGTGAACAGGTTCTTGAAGATCTCGCCCCAGCCGATGCCGCGGTGGATCTTGACGAAAAAGCCCTCGCCATCGACCTCGGTACGCAGCGTGCGGCGCCCTTCCAGCTCGCGGTACACCTCGCCTTGCAGCGCTTCCACGGCCTCGAAGGCGTCACGCCCGGCCCACAGGCGCTTGAAGGGTTCGGCCAGTATCAGCTTCATGCGGTCTCCTGCCCCAGGATCACGTCGGCAGCATGCTGCGGCATGCTGTACAGGTCAGCGGTCTCGGCAAAGGCCAGGCCGTTGCGCGACCACTCGGCGCGCGCTTGCGGCTCATCGAGCATGCGCTGCAGGTAGCGGTTGAGCTGCTCTTGCTCGAACGGCTCGTCGAGCACCAGGCCGCAGTCGGCCTCGGCGATGTAATGGGCGTAGCCGCAGACCTTGGACACCAGCACCGGCAGGCCGGCCACCAGGGCTTCGAGCAGCACCGTGCCGGTGTTCTCGTTGTAGGCCGGGTGAATCAGCAGGTCGGCGCCGAGCAGGAAGCGCGGGATGTCGCTGCGCCCCTTGAGGAACTGCACCTGGTCGCCCAGGCCCAGGGTGGCGCTTTGCAGCTGGAACACCTTGGGGTCGTCCTGGCCGATGACCATCAGCCTGGTGCGCTTGCGCAGCGCCGAGGGCAGCGCGGCCAGGGCCTTGAGGCTGCGGTCCACGCCCTTGGTCTTGAAGCCCGAACCGATCTGCACCAGCAGCAGGTCGTCATCGCCCAGGTTGAATTCCCGGCGAAACTCGGCGCGGATCTCGGCGGCATTGGCCGGTGCGCGGCGGTCCTGGGAAATGCCTGGCGGCAGCAGGTGGAAGCGCTCCACCGGGGTGCCGTAATGCTTGATGAACAGCGGCTGCTGCACCTCGGAAATCATCAGCACTTCGGTGTGCGCATCCTTGGCGAACACGGCCCGCTCGTACTCGGCAAAGTGCCGGTAGCGGCCCCAGCGCCGGTACAGGCCGCCACGCAGGGTCTGGGCCTTGTCCTCGAAGCAGCCGTCGGCGGCGTAGTACACGTCCAGCCCCGGCATCTTGTTGAAGCCCACCAGGCGGTCGACCGGGCGCTTGGCCAGGTCCGCAGCCATCCAGGCGCTGAGCTTCTCGTTGCGCCGGTGATTGAACAGCGCCTTGACCGGCGCTACCAGCACCTCGAAGCCCGGCGGAATATCACCCTCCCAGATCAGCGTGTAGACGCGGATCTGGTGGCCCCGCTTCTGGCATTCCAGGGCAATGCGCATGAAGTCGCGCTGCAGCCCGCCGAAGGGGAAATACTTGTAAAGCACGAAAGCCAGTTGCATCAACGGACATCCTCAGCCAGCAGCAGCGCGCTCAAGCGGCTCGCCACATGCTCGGGATTCAGGCGAGTGAAGCACAGCGGCCACTCGCGTTTCAGATCGAACCGGCGCAGGTCGTCGGCGCTCGGTTTGTAGGTGCACTTTTTCTGCAGGCACGGCGCGCAGGGGAAGTCGCTGGCCTGGTGAACCTGGACGCGGCCATAGGCGCCGGTCAGGCCCGGGTTGGTCGGGCCGAACAGGGAAATGGTCGGCACATCCAGCGCCGCGGCCAGGTGCCCAAGGCCGGTGTCCACCGCCACGCAGGCCTTGGCTGCCGCCAGCACGCGGGCGACGCCGGCAAGGTTCAACTTGGGCAGTACCTGGCAGTTGTTCAAGCCCTGGGCAATGCGCTCGGCACGGGCCTTCTCCGCCGGGTTGCCCCAAGGCAGGCGCACTTGCAGCTTGCGCCGGCCCAGGCGTTCGGCCAGCTCGCGCCAGTAGGCTTCGGGCCAGTGCTTGGTCGCCCATGTAGTGCCGTGCAGGAACACCACGTAGGGTGCCGCCGGCGGCAGTTGCAGGCGGTCGAGGTCCAGGCCGTAGTTGCCGATGCCTTCCGGCAGGTCATAGGCCAGGGCCATGGCGAACAGCTGGCGCACACGCTCCACCGCATGCTGGCCGACCGCGACCGACAGGCGCCGGTCATAGAAGCGGCTGGCCAGGCCTTCACGCGCCGAGAAGCGGTCCAGGCCGGCCACCGGGGCCTTGACGTAGCGGGTCAGCCAGGCCGACTTGACCAGGCCCTGGGCGTCGATCACCAGGTCATACTTGTGCTCGCGCAGGCGCTGCTTGAAGGCCTTCCACTCGCCGCTCTTGAGGGTCTGCCAGAGGTTCTTGCGCCAGCGGCGGATGGCCACCGGGATGACCCGGTCGACCGCCGGATGCCAGCTGGGGATTTCGGCGAAGCCTTCTTCCACCACCCAGTCGAAGCGGATGCCCGGGATCGCGTGGGCGGCATCGGTGAGCGCCGGCAGGGTGTGGATCACATCACCCAGCGACGAGGTCTTGATGATCAGTACCCGCACTTAGTCGACCTCGGCCACGGCATCGATCAGGTTCGGCCCACCCAGGCTGTGCAGGGCAGCGATGACTTTGCCCGGCTCCAGCAGGCGCAGGCAGTTGTAATGGCCGAAGCGGCAGGTGCGGTCGAAGCACGGGCTGCATTCGATGCCGGTGCGCACGATCTCCACCTGCTCTGCCAGCGGTGGCGTGAAGCCAGGCGACGTGGAGCCGTACACCGCCACCAGCGGGCGGTTCAGCGCGGCGGCCACGTGCATCAGGCCCGAATCGTTGGACACCACGGCATCGGCGCAGGACATCAGGTCGATGGCCTCGGCCAGCGAGGTTTCGCCCGCCAGGTTGTAGGACTCCTCCCGGAACCCCGGGATCAACCGGCCGCGGATCTGCTCGCCGACGGCGTAATCGTTCTTCGAGCCGAACAGCCACACCTGCCAGCCCTGGCGAATCATCGCGTCGGCCACCGCGGCATAGTGCTCGGAAGGCCAGCGCTTGGCCTCGCCAAACTCGGCGCCGGGGCACAATGCCAACACCGGGCGGTCCAGCTCCAGGCCGAACTTGGCCATGGCCGCCTCGCGGCTCGCGGCTTCGATCTGCAGGCTGGGCCGCGGATAGGGCTGCGCCAGTTCGGCACCGGGCGCGTAGGCCAGCGCCATGAAGCGCTCGATCATCAGCGGGTAGCGGGCCTTGTCCAGCTTGCGCACGTCGTTGAGCAGGCCAAAGCGCATTTCGCCGCGCCAGCCGGTGCGCTTGGGGATGCCGGCGAAGAACGGCACCAGCGCCGACTTCAGCGAGTTGGGCAAAAGGATGGCCTGGTCGTACTGGCCGGCCAAGGACTTGCCGATGCGCCGGCGCGTGGCCAGCTCCAGCGCGCCGTGGCCGAGCGGGAAGCTCAAGGCCTGGCGCACCTCGGGCATGCGTTCGAGGATCGGCCGGCTCCACTCGGGGGCCAGGACGTCGATCACGCAGTCGGGGTGCTGCTGTTTCAGGCACTGGAACAGGGTCTGCGCCATCACCATGTCGCCGACCCAGCTGGGGCCAATGATCAGTATTCTCATGCTTAGTCCAGAAACGCTCGGGGAGGCTGCAGGCTGCATTACAGCCTGGCCTCCCCTCTTTATATTCAGGCTATGTGGCGGACAGTGTACCACCGAGGGTCGGTTGTGCCGCTAATCGCCGGCAAGCCGGCTCCCACAGGGCCCCCGCAGCTTTCAAGCCGCCATGGCTGTGGGAGCCGGCTTGCCGGCGATTGGGCTTCAAGTCAACCCCAACTGCCCCCAGATCCGCCGCACTTCGCGGCGTTCATCGGCAAACTGCGTCGCGTCGATCACCCCGGCCTGCTTCTGCAGGGCCTGGCGGTGCGAAGCCGAACGAAACGCCTTGTACACCTCGCGCAGCAGGATCGCATCGCTGGCCGGCATCAACTGCGCCTGCTCCAGCTCTTCCAGAATGCGGATGTTATCGGTCCATCGGAGAATGGCCGGATGGTCGTGGGACCAGGCCAGAGCGGCGTATTGCACCATAAATTCGATATCGACGATACCGCCGGCGTCCTGCTTGATATCGAACGCCATGCCGTGGTCGAACGCATTGCTGGCAGTGCCTGCGGCCGTCGCCTTGGTGCCCAGGTTGTCGCGCATCTTGGCGCGCATCTCGCTGACTTCCACGCGCAGCTTGTCGAGGTCGCGCGGCTGCCCCAGCACCTTGGCGCGCACGCTCTTGAATGCCGTGGTCAACTGCTTGCAGCCCACCAGCACGCGGGCCCGCACCAGCGCCTGGTGCTCCCAGGTCCAGGCTTCGTTCTGCTGGTAGCGCTCGAACGCGCCCAGCGAACTGACCAGCAACCCCGAGGCGCCGGACGGGCGCAGGCGCATGTCGACGTCGTACAGCTGGCCGGAGTTGGTCTGGGTGGTCAGCAGGTGGATGATGCGCTGGCCCAGGCGGGTGTAGAACTGCGCGCTGTCGATCGGCTTGGCGCCGTCGGTTTCGGCCTGCGGGTCGCCATCGTGGATGAACACCAGGTCCAGGTCCGAGCCGTGGCCAAGCTCCAGGCCACCGACCTTGCCGTAGCCAATGATGATGAAGCCCGGGTCGCACAGGCTGCCGTCGCTGCGCTTGGGCTGGCCGTGGCGGGCCACGGTCTGGCGCCAGGCCAGTGCCAGCACCTGGTCGAGGATGGCCTCGGCCAGCCAGGTGAGGTAGTCGCTGACCTTCATCAGGCGCAGGTTGCCGCTGATTTCCGAGGCGGCCACGCGCAGGCTGTGGGCCAGCTTGAAGTGGCGCAGCGCTTCCATCTGCTGCTCGAGGTCGTCCTCGGGGATGCGCGTCAGCCGCTCGCGCAACTCGGCCGCCAGCTCCGGCGCCATCGGCGGGCTGAACAGCCGGCCTTCGTTGAGCAGCTCATCGAGCAGCAGCGGGTAGCGGGCGATCTGCTCGGCGATCCAGGGGCTGGCGGCGCACAAGGTCAGCAGCCGGCGCAGCGCGCTCGGGTTTTCGGTGAGCAGCACCAGGTAGGCAGAGCGCCGCGCCACGGCCTCGACCAGCGGCAAAACGCGCTCCAGCACCAGGTCCGGGTTGTCGTGCTCCACGGCCTGGGCCAGCAGGCGCGGGATGAAGGCATCCAGGCGTTCGCGGCCAATGCGCTGCATCGAGCGCAACTGCGGGCTGGCGCGCAGCCCGGTCAGGCGCCGCAGGGCTTCGGCCGGTTGCTCGAAGCCGGCCTCCTGCAACTGCCGGCAGGCGGCTTCTTCGTCTTGTGCCTGCTCCCACAGCGGCGACCACTCGCCGCCGACCACCAGCTCGCCCTCGCCGTCTTCGTCATCCGGGTCGGCGATCACCTGGCGGAAGTGCCAGTCGACCCGGCCACGCCAGTGCATCAGGTGCTGATGGAAGCTGTCCCAGTCGGCATAGCCGAGCATGTAGGCCACCCGCGCACGGTCGAGGTCGCTGTCCGGCAGCATCTGCGTCTGGCGGTCGGCGATGGCCTGGATGGCATGCTCGGTATAACGCAGAAACTCATAGCCCTCGCGCAGCTCCAGCACCACCGCCGTCGGCAGGTAGCCCTGGCCCTCCAAAGTGGCCAGCACCTTGAGCAGCGGCCGCTGCTGCAGGCTCAGGTCGCGCCCGCCGTGGATCAACTGGAAGGCCTGGGCGATGAACTCCACCTCGCGGATGCCGCCGGCACCGAGCTTGATGTTGTCGGCCATGCCCTTGCGCCGCACTTCCTGCTGGATCAGCTGCTTCATGGTGCGCAGCGCTTCGATGGCCGAGAAGTCCAGGTAGCGGCGGTAGACGAACGGGCGCAGCATCTCCTGCAGCTGGGCGCCGGCGGCCTGGTCGCCAGCCACCACCCGCGCCTTGATCATCGCGTAGCGTTCCCAGTCGCGGCCCTGGTCCTGGTAGTACTGCTCCAGGGCATTGAAGCTGAGCACCAGGGCACCGGCCGAGCCATAGGGGCGCAAGCGCATGTCGACGCGGAACACGAAGCCGTCGACGGTGACCGGGTCGAGCGCCTTGATCAGGCGCTGGCCCAGGCGGGTGAAGAACTCCTGGTTGTCCAGCGAGCGCTTGACCCCTTCGGTCTCGCCGCCTTCGGGGAAGGCGAAGATCAGGTCGATGTCCGACGACAGGTTCAGCTCCACCGCCCCCAGCTTGCCCATGCCCAGCACCACCATGTGCTGCGGCTGGCCGCTGCGGTTGCCGATCGGCGTGCCGAACTGCTGGCAATGGCGCGGGTACAGCCATTGATAGGCTTCGTCGATGGCCGAATCGGCAAGGTCGGACAGGTCGCGGCAGGTTTCGCCGAGTTCGGCCTGGCGGGTGATGTCGCGCCAGATGATGCGCAGTTGCTGGCGGTTGCGCTCGCGGCGCAGGTTGCGCGCCAGCTCCTCTTCACTCTGCGCCGCCTGGGCTGCGGCGGCGACGTGCCCGCGCAGCTCGCCCGCAGCATAACGCCGCTCCAGCTCGCCGCTGGCCAGCAGCGCGAACAGCAGCGCCGGCTCGCGCTGGGCCAGGCCGAGGACGAAGTCGCTGGCCGCCGCCACCTGGTCGAATTGCAGGCGTTGCGCCGCGCTCCAGCTGTTCAGGTCAAGCTCAGGATGGCCAGCCAGGGCATCGAGCAGAAACTGCTGGTTGCGCGCGACCAGCGGTTGCAGGGTGGCAGGCAGTTCGAGCGGCAAAGGCAGGCGCATGGTCTATCCTTGATCGGCGTGAAAGAGAGGGGTAAATGCGGCCACGGGGAGGCTGGACCACGGTTGGACTGTCGTACAAAAGTTGGAAATAGCTGAAAAAAACGAATCATTGGCAATAAACATCAAGAATCACCCGTTCGCGACACAAAGCCAACCAACATGAACGTTTTTCCTCACAAGCCAAGGTGCGACCAAACGTCGCATTTGTGTAGTTTTACTACTACCCCGACCGTGCAAAAGCATGAAATGCGAAAGCAAATGTAGTAAAACTACACGCCGCCGGTGCACACTCCGGCAATCCAAGAATTCACGACGTCTGCCCATAAGGCCAGTCGCAAACTCAGGCCCCCGATTCTGGTGGCCTTTCCGCCCTGGAGCAAGCCATGCAAGACCTCGATCCAATCGAAACCCAGGAATGGCTGGATGCCCTGGAGTCGGTCCTCGACAAAGAAGGCGAAGACCGCGCTCATTACCTGATGACCCGCATGGGCGAGCTGGCCACCCGCAGTGGCTCCCAGCTGCCATACGCAATCACCACGCCATACCGCAACACCATCCCTGTCACCCACGAAGCACGCATGCCTGGCGACCTGTTCATGGAACGCCGCATTCGCTCGATGGTGCGTTGGAACGCGCTGGCCATGGTGATGCGCACCAACCTGAAGGATTCGGACCTGGGCGGCCACATCTCCAGCTTCGCCTCCAGCGCCACCCTGTACGACATCGGCTTCAACTACTTCTTCCAGGCCCCTACCGAAGAACACGGTGGCGACCTGATCTTCTTCCAGGGCCACGCTTCGCCAGGCGTCTACGCCCGTGCCTTCATGGAAGGGCGCATCAACGAAGACCAGATGAACAACTTCCGTCAGGAAGTGGACGGCAAAGGCCTGTCTTCGTACCCGCACCCATGGCTGATGCCTGACTTCTGGCAGTTCCCGACCGTTTCCATGGGTCTGGGCCCAATCCAGGCGATCTACCAGGCGCGCTTCATGAAGTACCTGGAAGCCCGTGGCTTCATCCCGGCCGGCAAGCAGAAGGTCTGGTGCTTCATGGGCGACGGCGAGTGCGACGAGCCGGAATCCCTGGGCGCGATCGCCCTGGCTGGCCGCGAGAAGCTGGACAACCTGATCTTCGTCATCAACTGCAACCTGCAGCGCCTCGACGGCCCCGTTCGCGGCAACGGCAAGATCATCCAGGAACTCGAAGGCGTGTTCCGTGGCGGTGGCTGGAACGTCAACAAGGTCGTCTGGGGCCGCTTCTGGGACCCACTGTTCGCCAAGGACACCAACGGTGCCCTGCAGCGTCGCATGGACGAAGTCATCGACGGCGAGTACCAGAACTACAAGGCCAAAGACGGCGCCTACGTGCGTGAGCACTTCTTCAACACCCCAGAGCTCAAGGCCATGGTCGAAGACCTGTCCGACGACGAGATCTGGAAGCTCAACCGTGGCGGCCACGACCCGTACAAGGTCTATGCGGCCTACCACCAGGCGGTCAACCACAAAGAGCAGCCGACCGTCATCCTGGCCAAGACCATCAAGGGTTACGGTACCGGTGCTGGCGAAGCCAAGAACACCGCGCACAACACCAAGAAGGTCGACGTCGACAGCCTGCGTCACTTCCGTGACCGCTTCGACATCCCGGTCAAGGATGCCGA
The DNA here is from genome assembly GCF_002438125.1 of Pseudomonas sp. UBA6315. Classification (NCBI taxonomy): domain Bacteria; kingdom Pseudomonadati; phylum Pseudomonadota; class Gammaproteobacteria; order Pseudomonadales; family Pseudomonadaceae; genus Pseudomonas; species Pseudomonas sp. UBA6315. The sequence goes on along the minus strand of NZ_DJTF01000172.1, from coordinate 347 downwards.
GCTTGAGAACCTGCCGTTCTTCAAGCCAGAAGAAGGTTCTGCCGAAGCCAAGTACCTGGCCGAGCGCCGCGCCGCACTGGGTGGTTTCGTGCCTCAGCGCCGTGCCCAGAGCTTCAGCGTGCCGACCCCGCCACTGGAAACCCTGAAGGCGATCCTGGACGGTTCGGGCGACCGCGAAATCTCCACCACCATGGCCTTCGTGCGTATCCTCGCGCAGCTGGTCAAGGACAAGGAAATCGGCCAGCGCATCGTCCCGATCATCCCGGACGAAGCCCGTACCTTCGGTATGGAAGGCATGTTCCGCCAGCTGGGCATCTACTCGTCGGTCGGCCAGCTCTACGAGCCAG